>NZ_JASCPP010000046.1:0-48401 GCF_029959745.1 Pseudomonas sp. PS01298
GCGGTGTATCAGTCACTCAGGTATCGACTGACACGGCGCTTTCGCGAGCAAGCCCGCTCCCACAATTAGATCGGCGGTGTCTTGAAAATTGTACTCAGTTCCAACCCGCCCGATCCATCAAACGAATCGCCTCGGCCTGGCGCTTGCCCGCAACTTCAACCGGCAAGGTGTCGGCGACGAACTTGCCCCAGGTCGCCACTTCGGCCGACGGCGGTACCGCTGGGTTGGCCGGGAATTCCTGGTTTACATCGGCAAAGATCTTCTGCGCCTCAGGCGTGGTCATCCACTCCACCAAGGCCTTGGCGGCTTCCGGGTGTGGCGCGTTTTTGGTCAGGCCGATACCCGACAGGTTCACATGCACGCCACGGTCGCCCTGGTTTGGCCAGAACAGCTTCACCGCGAGCGCCGGGTTCTGCTTGTGCAGGCGGCCGTAATAGTAGGTGTTGACGATACCCACGTCGCATTGGCCGGCGTTGATCGCCTCCAGTACCGCGATGTCGTCCGAGAACACATCGGTGGACAGGTTGTTGACCCAGCCCTTGACGATTTCTTCGGTCTTGGCCGCACCATGGGTTTCGATCAGGGTCGCGGTCAGCGACTGGTTGTAGACCTTCTTCGCCGTGCGCAGGCACAGGCGGCCTTCCCATTGCTTGTCGGCCAAGGCCTCATAAGTGGTCAGGTCACCCGGTTTGACCCGGTCGGTTGAATAGGCAATGGTCCGCGCGCGCAGGCTCAAACCGGTCCAGGCGTGGTTTGAGGAGCGATATTGCAGGGGGATGTTCTTGTCGATTACCGCGGAGGTGAACGGCTGCAGGATGCCCATTTGCTCGGCCTGCCAGAGGTTGCCGGCGTCGACGGTCAGCAACAGGTCGGCGGTGGCGTTTTCGCCCTCGGCCTTGATGCGCTGCATCAGCGGGGCTTCCTTGTCGGTAATGAACTTCACCTTTACACCGGTCTTCTGGGTGTAGGCGTCGAACACCGGCTTGATCAGTTCGTCGATGCGCGAAGAGTAGACCACGACTTCATCGGCGGCCTGCACGGTGGTGCTGCCGACAAGGGTGAGTGCCAGGGCAGTCAGGAGGCGCTTGGGTGCCAACATGGGTGCGGTCTCTCATTTGCAAAAAGAAGGCAAATGATAAGGACTCACATTTAGTGGCGCTTGGCGGAGGCGTTACCAGATGTTGCACGAGGCTCGCCTCATCGCCGGCAAGCCGGCGCCTACACAGGCCGCGTTGAGCTTATGGCTTGGCCAGTTCCGGGAGATCGCCGGTCAGGCCCAACGCCTGGCGCACAAACACCGCCTTGGCTTCCGGCATCTGGTCGACCAGCTTCAAGCCCGCATTGCGCAACCAGCGCAACGGCAGTTGGTCGGCCTGGAACAGGCGCTCAAAGCCCTCCATCGCCGCCATCAGTGCCAGGTTGTGGGGCATGCGCCGGCGTTCGTAGCGGCTCAGCACTTTCACATCGGCCAGGCGCTCGCCGCGTTCGGTCGCCGACAACAGCACCTCGGCCAGCACCGCCGCGTCGAGAAAGCCCAGGTTCACGCCCTGCCCCGCCAACGGGTGGATCACGTGGGCCGCATCGCCGATCAGCGCCAGGCCTTCGGCCACATAGCGCTTGGCGTGACGCTGACGCAATGGCACGCAGACACGCGGGTCGGCGCTGATCACCGTGCCGAGTCGCCCCTCAAAGGCGCGCTCGAGTTCACGGCAAAAGCTTTCGTCATCCAGCGCCATCAAGCGTTCGGATTCTGCCGGTGTGGTCGACCAGACGATCGAGCACCAGTCTTCCTGTCCATCGCGCGCCAGCGGCAAGAACGCCAGCGGGCCGGTGTCGGTAAAGCGTTGCCACGCCGTGCGCTGGTGCGGTTGGCTGCTGCGCACGCTGGTCACGATAGCGTTATGCAGGTAATCCCATTCGCGGGTCGCGGTGCCGGTCAGGCGGCGTACCGCGGAGTTGGCGCCATCGGCGGCCACCACCAGCGGCGCGCGCAACTTGCGACCGTCGGCCAGGGTCAGCAGCCAGTCGTCGCCGGAGCGGCGCATCTGTTCCAGGCGCGCATTGGCCAACAGACCCAAGTCGCAGTCGTGCAAGCGATCGAGCAAGGCATCCTGCACCACGCGGTTCTCGACGATGTGCCCGAGCACCTCGGCATGCACGCTGGCCGCCGAAAAGTGGATCTGCCCGGTGCCGCTGCCATCCCACACCTGCATCTCGCCGTAAGGGCTGGCACGTCGCGAGACGATGCCGTCCCACACACCCAGGCGTTCAAGGATGCGCTGGCTGGCGGTCGACAAGGCGCTCACCCGTGGCTCGAAGGCCGCTTCGGGGTCAAACGGCTTGACGCTCAGCGGGCTGCCATCCAGCAGCAGCACCTGCAGGCCACTGCCTTGCAACGCCAGCGCCAGGGCGCTTCCGACCATTCCGGCCCCGACAATCAGCACATCTGCGCGCATGTCCATGCTTTAAGCCTGTCTCGCTGGCGGCTTGCGCCGCACGTAAAGGGTTTTGTCGACCCGCGCCACGAGGGTGCCGGAGCCGTCATGAATCTGCACTTTGAGATGCGGCAGGTACTTCTCGCCACCCTCGGTCTGTCGACGAATCTCATCGAGCAAGGCGTCGTCGATGGAAAACTCGGCATACACCGGGCCCTTGCCCGGCGAGACAAAGTCGATGCTCGCGGCCTTGTCCCAGACGATATAGTCGCGGCCCAGGTTTTCCATCAACAGCAGCATGTAGAACGGGTCGACCATCGAATACAGGCTGCCGCCAAACTGCGTGCCCACGTAATTGCGGTTGTACCAGCCCAGGCCCATGCGCACCTTGGCATGCCGAAAGTCGGCACTGAGCGCCTGTAAGCGCACGCCCGCGCCGAGGTACGGCGGGTACAGGGTCAAGAACCAGCGCAGCAGCCGCGCCTTGCCCACGCGCCGGGTCAGCCAGCTACGCATTGGGACGCGTGCCCAAGCCCATGGCCTGACGGGCGAACCAGCGCTTGGCCGGGGGCAACAGGTCCAGCCCCAGCAGCCCCATATTACGGCCCAGCGCGACCAACGGTTGCGCACTGCCAAACAGCCGCGTGACCTGGTCGGAGAAGCCCACGGTCAGTTGCTGGTCGAGGCGCTGGCGCTCGCGATAGCCTTGCAAGGTCGCCAGGTCACCCGGCACCGCCGGCCCGGCCAACAACGCCTCGGCCAAGGCATTCGCATCACGCAGGGACAGGTTGAACCCCTGCCCGGCAATCGGATGCAGGCTGTGGGCGGCGTTGCCGAGGATCGCCAGGTGCGAGCGCACTTGTTCTTCGGCTTCCACCAGGGTCAGCGGATACAGATGACGCGCGCCCACTTGCTTCAGGGTACCCAGGCGGTAGCCGAACACACCCTGCAGTTCGCTCAGGAAACTGCGCTCATCAAGGTTGGCAAGGCGCTGTGCGTCCATGCCGATGCGGGTCCAGACCAGCGCGCAGCGGTTGTCCGGCAGCGGCAGCAAGGCCATCGGGCCTTCATCGGTAAAGCGCTCGAACGCTTCGCCGTTATGGGCTTCGCTCGGGGTGATGTTGGCGATCAGCGCGCTCTGGTTGTAGGGGCGGGTTTTCACGCCGATGCCCAGTTGCTCGCGCAAGCCGGAGCGGCCGCCATCGGCCAGCACCGCCAAGTCGCACTCAAGCACGGTTTCATCATTGAGGGTCAGGCGATAGCCATCCGGCAGCGGTTCCATGCGCGTGACTTCCGCCGGGCAGCGCCAGCTCACCACGTCTTTGTCCAGGCCCTGCCACAGGCATTGGCCCAGCCAGGCGTTTTCCACCACGTAGCCGAGGGCCGGGACCCCCTCCTCCATGGCGGACAGGCGTGCGGTGGAGAACCGCCCACGGTCCGACACATGAATCTGCTTGATCGGCTCGGCGCGGCGGGAAATGTCCTGCCAGATGCCCAGACGCTGATAGATCTGCCGGGCCCCGAACGACAGCGCCGAAGAGCGCGCATCGTAGCTTGGCTGATAGCTGTCGCCCGGCGCGAAGGGCTCGATCAGCACGATCTTCCAGCCCCGCGCCTTGGCTCCGGCCTGCAACGCCAGCGCCAGGCTGGCACCCACCAGGCCGCCACCGATAATCGCCAGGTTGACCCGGCTCATCGGGCAGCCGCCATCAGTGCTTCAATCTCGGCGACAGCCTTGGGCACGCCGCCGGTCAGAATTTCACAGCCTTGCTTGGTCACCACCACGTCGTCCTCGATACGTACGCCAATGCCACGCCATTTCTTCGCCACGGCCTGGTTATCCGGCGAAATATAGATGCCCGGTTCCACGGTCAACGCCATGCCGATTTCCAGCACGCGCCATTCGCCGCCCACCTTGTACTCGCCCACGTCATGCACATCCATACCCAGCCAGTGGCCGGCGCGGTGCATATAGAACGGTTTGTAGGCTTCGCTGGCGATCAGTTCGTCGACGTCACCCTGCAGCAGTCCCAGCTTTACCAGCCCCGCGGTGATGACTTGCACCGTTGCCTCATGGGCCTGGTTCCAGTGTTTATTTGGCGCGATCTCGGCAAAGGCGGCTTCCTGGGAGGCCAGCACAATCTCGTAGATCGCCCTCTGTTCCGGGGAAAACTTGCCATTGACCGGCCAGGTGCGCGTGATGTCGCTGGCGTAGCAATCGATCTCGCAACCGGCGTCGATCAGCACCAGGTCGCCGTCCTTGAGCACCGCATCATTCTGCTGGTAATGCAGGATGCAGCTGTTGCGCCCGGCGGCGACGATGGAGCCATAGGCCGGCATCTTCGCGCCGCCCTTGCGAAATTCGTAATCCAGCTCGGCTTCCAGGCTGAACTCGTACAGGCCGGCGCGGCTGGCTTGCATCGCCTTGACGTGGGCGGCGCAGGAGATTCGCGCGGCCTCGCGCATCACCTTCACTTCTGCCGCCGATTTATACAGGCGCATGTCGTGCAGCAGATGATCCAGGGCAACAAACTCGTTCGGCGGCTGGGCGCCCAGGTGCGCTTTAGAGCGGATCACGTTGATCCACTCCATCAGGTGCCGGTCGAATTCGGCATTGCTGCCCATGGCCGAATACACCCGGTCGCGACCTTCGATCAGGCCGGGCAGGATGTCGTCGATATCGGTGATGGGGAAAGCATCGTCGGCGCCGAAGTCACGCACCGCGCCTTCGGTGCCGGCGCGCAGGCCTTCCCACAGTTCGCGTTCGGCATTGCGTTCGCGGCAGAACAGCACGTACTCGCCATGCTGGCGACCGGGCATCAGCACGATCACCGCTTCGGGCTCGGGAAAACCGCTGAGGTACTGGAAGTCGCTGTCCTGGCGATAGACATGCTCGACATCGCGATTGCGAATGGCCACGGCGGCGGCCGGCAGGATCGCGATGCTATTGGGTTCCATCTGCGCCATGAGCGCCTTGCGGCGCCGGGTGTATTCCGCTTTGGGGATATGGATCATGGGCAGAGGGGTGTCCTTTCTTAGTGCAGCGACGGCTTGGGGGCGGCCGGTTCAGCGGACTTCTTGGTCTCGGTGAACAGCAGCAGCGGCGCGACGCGCAGGTATTCCATGACTTCCATGTAGTCGCTTTCGCCGTCTTCGGACTCTTCCAGGGCGTCTTGCACCTGGGAGATGGCCGCCAGGTCCTGCAGCACTTCCTGGGCATCGGTGCTCAGGTCCAGGCCGCCGGCATTCACGCCGAAGCCGTGCAGGAAACCCTGGCACCATTGGCCCAGTGCGGCAGCACGGTCGGCGAGTGGCGCGTCATCGGTCGGCAGCAGCAGGACCACGGTGACGTCATCACCGGTCAGTTCGCCCTTGACCATCTCTTGCAGGCCGATCAGCGCGTTACGCACGTTTTCGGTCGGTTCGGTTTCCAGCAGCTCGGCCACGTCGGCCAGCCAGTTGTCGGCATCGAAGCCCACGCCGGTGCAGCTGCGACCGAGCAACACGCCGTGCAGTTCGGCAGGCGAGCAAGGGTGGCCGCTGGAGCTCAGCAGTTTGGAAAAAGCGTCGTACGGGGAGTTCTGAATGGGCATGGTGAGCTAGGCGCCAGACGGCGCAATGTCTAGAATGGAGCGCTGTATCCTAGCACCGGCAGACGTACCAAGACTATCAAGGGCGTCAGATCGTTTATCCTGCAGTTGCCATTCATCAGACAAATCCAGTGGAACCCAATGGAAGACACCGACCTGCAAGCGCTGATGGCCAGACTCGAATTGCTAATTACTCGGGTCGAGCAACTTAAGAGTCAAAACGGACTCCTATTAGCTCAGGAAAAGACCTGGCGCGAGGAACGCGCTCACCTCATTGAAAAAAACGAAATCGCCCGGCGTAAGGTCGAATCGATGATTTCGCGCCTGAAGGCCCTGGAGCAAGACTCATGAGTTCAAGCAATAGCGTCACAGTGCAGATCCTCGACAAAGAGTATTCGATCATCTGCCCGCAGGAAGAGCGCAACAACCTGGTGAGCGCCGCCCGCTACCTGGACGGCAAGATGCGTGAGATCCGCAGCAGCGGCAAAGTCATCGGCGCCGATCGCATCGCCGTGATGGCCGCGCTGAACATTACCCACGATTTGCTGCATAAGCAGGAACGCCCTGACGTGCAGGCCAGCGGCTCGACGCGCGAGCAGGTGCGTGACCTGCTGGAACGTGTTGATCTGGTGCTTTCCAGCGATTCAGACGCACCCAAGGGCTGATTGCCGAGACGGTTTAGGGTATACTCGCCCCACTCCCTGGCGTGTTTGCCAGTCGGCGATGTCCCTGAGCCGATTCGCACTACCCTGGAAGTTGCACGTTGGGCTGGTGTGCATGTCCGCTAGACGGAAAGCCTTAAAGCCTACTGCTTCTTCCACCTTGAACTTTCGGGTTCAAGGGCTAAGTCGACAGCGGCTCTGTCGGGGAGCCTGAATTCCAAAATCAATGCCAGTCCCAGGACTGGCATTGTTTTATGAGCCGAAAAACCATGACCGAACCTGCGCCGCTTTCCCGTCCGCAACTTCGACGCATGTTGCGCAACGCCCGCCGCGCGCTCACGCCGAGCGAGCAGCGCCGGGCCGCCCAAGGCCTGTATCGGCAACTGGCACAGCACCCGCTGTTTCGCCGGGCCAAACATATTTCCTTGTACCTGCCGACGGACGGTGAAATCGATCCGCGCCCGCTGCTGCGTGCCGCACAGCGCCGGGGCAAGGCCACGTACCTGCCGGTGCTCAGCGCCTGGCCACGGACCAAGATGGTGTTCCAGCGCGTGCGGCCCGGGGAGAAACTCTTGCCCAACCGTTTTCGCATCCTTGAGCCCCGGGTCAACATCAGCCGGCAACGCAAGGTCTGGGCGCTGGATCTGGTGCTGCTGCCGTTGGTGGGATTCGACGACGCGGGCGGACGCCTGGGCATGGGCGGTGGTTTCTACGACCGCAGCCTGGCCTATCTGGCTCGTCGCCAAAGCTGGCGCAAGCCGACGCTGCTGGGCCTGGCCCATGAATGTCAGAAAGTCGAACGACTGGTGCAGGCGAGTTGGGACGTGCCGTTGGCGGGCACTGTCAGTGACAAGGGATGGTATATCGCACAGGCGCCACTGGAGTCAGCGGCGCCTTGAAAGAAGGGTTAACGCTTGAACGGCTGTGGCTGCTGTTGAGCCAGTTCAACGGGAGCGTCGGTCTTGTTCGACCACAGGCTTTGCGCATACCCGGTGGTCACGACACCCAGACCAAACAAAATCACCAAAATCCATAGTAAATCCGGTTTACGTTGCATCGATTGCCCCCCTTCAGGCACCTCGTACACGATGACAACAACGTTCCAAAGTAGTCCGTTGCAGCTGCGTCAAGCTTAAAATCCCGGCATTCTGCGTTAACGTGAACCAACACGCAAACCTTGGCGCCAACCGACTGTCGGTTTGTCATGGAATTGCCTGACAACTTTCCCAATGCCTGTTTCAGGAGCCCAAAAATGGCCTACTGGCTGATGAAATCCGAGCCCGACGAACTCTCCATCAAAGGCCTGGAAAAGCTTGGCGAAGCCCGCTGGGACGGGGTGCGCAACTACCAGGCGAGAAATTTCCTGCGCGCCATGGCGGTGGGTGACCAATTCTTCTTCTACCACTCCAGTTGCCCCGAGCCAGGCATCGCCGGCATCGGCAAAATCGTCGCGGCGGCGTACCCGGATCCCACCGCACTGGAACCCGACAGCCACTATTTCGACGCCAAGGCCAGCGCCGAGAAAAATCCGTGGAGTGCGATCAACGTCGCCCATGTCGAAACGTTTGCCAACGTGCTGGGCCTTGGCTACTTGAAGCAACAGGCCGCACTTGCCGAACTGCCACTGGTGCAAAAAGGCAGCCGCCTCTCGGTGATGCCGGTCACTGCCGAGCAATGGTCGGCGATACTCGCACTGCGCTGATAGAGCAGAACCCTGCAGTCACGCTCCCGGCGCATGCATCTGCACGGTAACCGGGTTAGGCTTGCGCTTCATTTGACCGGTATCAAGGCCCGCTGAGGCAACACCGGTCAAACTAGGACGCTAACGCCGCAGGATGCACCCATGTCGACGAACCACCGCACCTCCCAGCTATTTGCCACGTTGCTGATCCTGTTACTGGTCGCCGCCGGCGGCTTCGGTTACTGGAAGTCCACCCAGGACCGCCTGCCCGAAGGCCTGAGCATGGGTAACGGCCGCCTGGAATCCACTGAAGTGCAGATCGCCGCGAAGATCCCCGGGCGCCTCGCCGAAGTGCGGGTGGATGAAGGCGACAAAGTGCTCAAGGGCCAACTGCTGGCCCGCATGGACACCCGCACCCTGGAGGCCCAGCGCGCCCAGGCCGAAGCCGAGGTGCTGCGCGCCAGGGAAAACTTCGCCGCCGCCGAGGCCAATGTGCAACTGCGCCAGAGCGAGCAATTGCTCGCCAACCAGGAACTCAAGCGGACCCAGGAGTTGTACAAGCGCGGCTTCGCCAGCAGCCAATTGATCGACCAACAGCAGGCGCGCCAGAACACCGGCAATGCCGCCGTGATTGCCGCGCAAGCCCAGGTCAATTCGGTGAAAGCCGCGATTGGCGCCGCCCAGGCCCAGGTCGCCCAGCTCACCAGCGAAATCGATGACAGCAGCCTGCGCGCGCCCATCGACGGGATTATCCAGCTGCGCCTGGCCGAGCCCGGTGAAGTGCTTGGCGCCGGGGGGCGCGTGCTGTTGCTGATCGATCCGCAGGATCAGTACATGAACCTCTACCTGCCCGCTTCCGTCACCGGTCGCCTGACCGTCGGCAGTGAGGCGCGCGTGCTGCTCGACGCCCTGCCCGATCAGCCGCTGCCGGCCAAGATCAGCTTTGTCGCGGCCAAATCCCAGTTCACCCCCAAGGAAGTCGAAACCCGCGACGAACGCCAGAAACTGGTGTTTCGCGTCAAACTGCGCCTGACCGAACCCAGCGCCGTGCCGCAAGCCAAGCCCGGCATGCCCGGCGCCGGCTATGTGCGTACGGCTGACATCGACTGGCCGGCCAACCTGCAATGACCGGCCTGGCGCTGCACGCCACCGGGATCAACCACCGCTACGGCAAACAACAGGCACTGCTGGACATCGCCTTCAGCCTGCCCGCGGGCACTCGCTGCGGGCTGATCGGCCCGGATGGCGCGGGCAAGTCGAGCCTGCTGGGGCTGATAGCCGGGGTCAAGAAATTGCAGGACGGCCAGTTGGAAGTGCTCGGCGGCTCCATCGCCGATCGTCGTCATCGCAACAGCCTCTACCCGCGCATCGCGTTCATGCCCCAGGGCCTGGGCGGCAACCTGTATCCCGAACTGTCGATCAGCGAGAACATTCGCTTCTTCGCGACACTGTTCGGCCTGTCGAAAGCCGATTGCGACCAGCGCATGCACAACCTGCTGCTGGCCACCGACCTCGCCCGTTTCGCCGAGCGCCCTGCCGGCAAGCTCTCCGGCGGGATGAAACAGAAGCTCGGCCTGTGCTGCGCGCTGATCCACGACCCGGACCTGTTGATCCTCGACGAACCCACTACCGGCGTCGACCCGCTGTCGCGCCGGCGCTTCTGGGAACTGGTGGAAACCGTGCGCAGCGAGCGCCCGCAACTGACATTGCTGGTGGCCACGGCCTACATGGAAGAGGCCGAGCAGTTCGAACATTGCCTGATGCTCGACCGTGGCAAGCTGATCGCCGATGGCCTGAGCCGGGACCTGGCGGCGACGACACCCAGCGGCAAACTGGATGAAGCGTTTACGCACTTCCAGGGCGACAGCGCCCACAACAACCAGCCACTGGTGATCCCGCCCAGGGAAAACGCCAACACTGATATCGCCATCGAAGCCCACGACCTGACCCTGCGCTTTGGGGATTTCACTGCGGTGAACAAGGTCAGCTTCGCGATTGGGCGAGGAGAGATTTTCGGCTTCCTCGGCTCCAACGGATGTGGCAAGACCACCACCATGAAAGTCCTCACTGGGCTGATGCCAGCCACTGAAGGCAGTGCCATGCTGCTGGGCAATCCGGTGAATGCCAAGGACCTGGCCACCCGCAAGCGTGTGGGCTTCATGTCGCAGAGTTTCTCGCTGTACGGCGAACTCAGCGTGCGCCAGAACCTGGTGTTGCACGCGCAATTGTTCGACCTGCCCAAGGCCGACAGCGGCCCGCGCATCGATGAGCTGATCCAGCGCTTCGACCTCGGTGACGTCGCCGAGCAGCCGTCCGGCGAGCTGCCTCTGGGCCTGCGCCAGCGTTTGTCCTTGGCAGTGGCGGTGCTGCACCGCCCGGAAGTTCTGATCCTCGATGAACCGACCTCGGGCGTCGACCCGGCAGCGCGGGATGATTTCTGGCGGCTGTTGGTCGAGCTGTCGCGCGAACAAGGCGTGACGATTTTCCTGTCCACCCACTTTATGAACGAAGCCCAACGCTGCGATCGCATCTCCTTGATGCATGCGGGCAAGGTGCTGGCCTGTGATACGCCGGACGCGCTGCAGCGGCAGTTCCACGGCGACACCTTGGAGGCCGCATTCGTCACCTGCCTGGAGCAAGCCCAGGGCGAAGCCGAACCCACTGCGCCCGCGCAAACCGTCAGCGAAACCAGCACGCCGCCGGTCAGCAAGCGCGGTTTCAGCCTCTCGCGCCTGTTGGCGGTGGCGAGTCGTGAAGGCAAGGAGCTGCTGCGCGACAAGGTGCGCATGGCGTTCGCCCTGCTTGGGGCGATGTTCATGATGGTGATCTTCGGCTACGGCATTTCCCTGGACGTGGAAAACCTCGCCTTCGCCGTCTACGACCAGGACCAGACGCCGCAAAGCCGCGCCTACCTGGAAGCCTTTCGCAGCTCGCGCTATTTCGCCGAACAACCCGCCATCCGCGACGCCACCGAGTTGCACCGGCGCCTGCAACGTTCAGAAATCAAACTGGCCCTGGAAATCCCGCCGGGTTTCGGGCGTGACCTCTACGCCGGTCGCCAACCCACGGTGGCTGCGTGGCTCGACGGTGGCATGCCGTTTCGGGCGGAAACCAGCCGTAACTACGTGGAAGCGGTGCACCAGGGCAATCTCCAGCAACTGGCCGAGCTGAGCAGCCTGCCCCGCAGCAGCCAGGCTACCGTCAAACTCGAAACGCGCTTTCGCTATAACCAGGACGTGGTCAGCGTGAATGCCATCGGTCCGGGAGTGATGGCACTGATCCTGGCGTTTATCCCGGCAATGCTCACCGCCCTGGGCATCGTGCGGGAGAAGGAACTGGGCTCGATCACCAACTTCTACGCCACACCGCTGACCCGCCTGGAATTCCTGCTCGGCAAACAGGCGCCGTACCTTGCGGTGAGCCTGGTCAACCTGGCGCTGTTGGTGGCGATGAACCGCTGGCTGTTCGGCGTGCCATTCAAGGGCAGCGGCCTGACCCTGGCATTCGGCGGCCTGCTGTACGTGCTGGCCACCACCAGCATGGGCCTGCTGATTTCTGCATTCACCCGCACCCAGATCGCCGCGATCCTCGGCACCATGATTATCACCAGCCTGCCGACCATCCAGTTCTCCGGCCTGATCGTGCCGCGCTCGTCCCTGGAAGGTGCGGCCGCCCTGATGGGCACGCTGTTTCCGGCCGGACACTTCCTGGATATTGCCGTGGGCACCTTCACCAAAGCCCTCGACCTGCGCCAGTTATGGCCACAGTGCCTGGCGCTGTTCGGATTTTTCGTCGGGTTCACCGGGCTGAGCCTGGTCATGCTCAAGAAGCAGGAGGCCTGATGCACACGCTTTCTCACATCCTGCGCCTGGGCCTCAAGGAACTCACCAGCCTGCGTCACGACAGCGTTCTGCTGCTGTTTCTGTTCTACGCCTTTACCGTGGCCATCTACATGCCCGCCGCAGGCTCGGTGATTGGCGTGCACAACGCCAGCGTGGCATTTGTCGATGAAGACCACAGTGCACTTTCACGACAGATGGCCGAAGCCCTGCAACCACCGGAGTTCCAGACGCCTGCGCCGCTGGCCTACGACCAGTTGGACAAGGTCATGGACAACGGTGAATACACCTTCGTGATCAACGTGCCGGCAAACTTCCAGGCCGACCTGTTGGCCGGTCGCCAGCCAGGCGTGCAGGTGAATGTCGACGCCACGGCGATGAGCCAGGCATTCATGGGCGCGGGCTACATCGGGCGGATTTTCCAGCGCGAATTGCTCAACTACAGCGGTCAAACCGATGCTGCGGGCAAGACGCCCGCCCTGCTGACCACCCGGGCGCTGTTCAACACCAACCTGGAGGGCGGCTGGTTCCTGGCGGTGATCCAGATCGTCAACAACATCACCATCCTCGCCATCGTCCTGACCGGCACCGCGCTGCTGCGCGAGCGCGAGCACGGCACCCTTGATCACCTGCTGGTGCTGCCGCTGACGGCGCTGGAAATCATGCTGGCGAAAATCTGGAGCAACATGCTGGTGGTGGTGCTGTGTACCTGGCTGTCGCTGGAGGTGGTGGTCAAAGGCTTGCTCGGCGTGCCGCTGGCCGGATCCCTGAGCCTGTTTCTGTTGGTGACGGCGCTGTACCTGTTTGCCAGCACCGCGCTGGGTATCTTCCTCGCCACCCTGGCCCGCTCGACACCACAGTTCGGCTTGCTGGCGATCCCGGTGATCATCCCGATGCTGTTGCTCTCCGGCGGTAGCACGCCGCTGGACAGCATGCCCGAATGGTTGCAGTGGGTGATGCAGGGCTCGCCTTCGACACACTTTGTAAGCCTGAGCGCGGCGATTCTGTTTCGGGATGCGGGGGTGAGCGTGGTGTGGCCTGACTTGTTGGCGCTGGCCGGGATTGGCTTGCTGTTTTTTGCGGTGGCGTTGGCCAGGTTCCGTAAAAGCCTGGCCTCCTAACGTCTAAGAACCGGTTCTCGTGGCGAGCGGGCTTGTTGTGGCGAGCGGGCTTGCCCCGCGTTGGGCTGCGCAGCAGCCCGGATCGAGTTTCACATTTCTTCAGACACACCGAGGCGTACGGTTTTGGGGCGGCTTCGCCACCCAACTCGGGGCAAGCCCGCTCGCCACGACAAGCCTGTTCTGCCGCGTTACTGGATGATCAGGTTGTTGAACAACAGGTCTTCCACCACCGGTTTGCCCGTCTCGTCGTTCATCACTTGCTGGGTCTGCTTGAGGGCTTCCTGGCGCAGCTTTTCCTTGCCTTCAATGGTGCTCATGGTCTCGTTGGTCTGCTGGGTGAACAGCGCTACCAGCTGGTTACGGATCAACGCATCGTTGGCTTTGACCGCTGCGGCAGCCTCGGGGCCAGTGACGCGCAGGGCGATGTCGGCCTTGAATACCTTGAGTTTGGCCGTGCCGTCCAGGCCGTAGTTGCCCACGAACGGCGGGCTCAGGCTGATATAGCTGACCTTCGGCGCCTCGCCTTCTTTGGCTTCTTCGGCCTGCGCTGCCATCGGCAAGGTCAGGGCCAGCATCAACAGGATCCACGCTTTCACAGTTCATTCCTCAAATTCGGTTGCCCGGTAGCATAACGCTAGCAAGGCTGAGTACAAGCTTATGGCGGCTTATCAGGCCGGGGCATGCTCGTTGACCCACGGGCGTACCCTCCTACACTTATCGGCCACGATGCCAAAAGGAATAGTCCGATGAAAGCTGTGCTGTGCAAAGCCTTCGGCCCCGCCGAAACCCTGGTGCTGGAAGAGACCGCAAGCCCTACGATCAAGAAGAACGAAATCCTGCTGGACGTGCATGCCGCCGGGGTGAATTTCCCGGACACCCTGATCATCGAGGGCAAGTACCAGTTCAAGCCGCCCTTCCCGTTCTCGCCGGGTGGCGAAGCGGCGGGCGTGGTCAGTGAGGTGGGAGAAAAGGTCAGCCACCTGAAAGTCGGTGACCGGGTCATGGCGCTGACCGGCTGGGGCAGCTTTGCCGAACAGGTCGCGGTGCCCGGCTACAACGTGCTGCCGATCCCGCCGAGCATGGACTTCAACACCGCCGCCGCCTTCAGTATGACCTACGGCACTTCGATGCACGCGTTGAAACAGCGCGCCAACCTGCAACCCGGCGAAACCCTGCTGGTACTCGGTGCCTCCGGTGGCGTCGGCCTGGCCGCCGTGGAAATCGGCAAGGCCATGGGCGCGCGGGTGATCGCCGCCGCCAGCAGCGCCGACAAGCTGGCCGTGGCCAAGGCTGCGGGCGCCGATGAGTTGATCAACTACAGCGAAGCCAGCCTCAAGGACGAGATCAAGCGCCTGACCGACGGCAACGGCGCCGATGTGATCTACGACCCGGTGGGTGGCGACCTGTTTGACCAGGCCATCCGCGCCATCGCCTGGAACGGCCGCCTGTTGGTGGTGGGCTTTGCCAGCGGACGCATCCCGGAACTGCCGGTCAACCTGGCGCTGCTCAAGGGCGCGGCAGTGGTCGGGGTGTTCTGGGGCTCGTTTGCGCAACGCCAGCCGCAGGACAATGCGGCGAACTTCCAGCAACTGTTCAGTTGGTATGCCGAGGGCAAGCTCAAGCCGCTGGTCTCGCAGGTGTACCCGCTGGAGCAAGCCGCCCAGGCGATCAATGACCTGGGGCAGCGCAAGGCGGTGGGCAAAGTCGTGGTCCAAACCCGCTGACCGATTGAAATGTGGCCGATGTGGAAGCTGGCTTGCCTGCGATAGCGGTGGGTCAGCCAACACAAGTGCAGCTGCGAGACCACTCTCGCAGGCAAGCCAGCTCCCACCGTTGATCTCCTTGGGCCTCAAGACCTGATACCGACCATCACTTATCTATTAGCGACATGTTCGTAAGAGAACATGCGATTGCTCCCATTTCCTGTATTTGCGGATAAGAGGCAATGCTATTTTCGGTAACGAAACTGTAACATTCGCATCCGCAGTCAAAACAAGAAATTTGGAGCTCTTGAATGTTTGCTTTCTTTCGTCCTGCCGCACACCAGGCACCCTTGCCTGAAGAAAAAATAGACAGCACTTACCGACGCCTGCGCTGGCAGATCTTCGCCGGTATTTTCTTCGGTTATGCCGGCTACTACCTGCTGCGCAAAAACTTCTCGCTGGCCATGCCCTACCTGATCGACGAGGGTTACACCCGAGGTGAACTGGGCCTGGCGATGTCGGCCATCGCGATTGCGTACGGCCTGTCCAAGTTCCTCATGGGCCTGGTGTCCGACCGCTCCAACCCGCGCTACTTCCTGCCCTTCGGCCTGCTGGTGTCGGCAGGGGTGATGTTCATTTTCGGTTTCGCGCCTTGGGCCACGTCCAGCGTGACGATGATGTTCATTTTGCTGTTCATCAACGGTTGGGCCCAGGGCATGGGCTGGCCGCCAAGCGGGCGGACCATGGTGCACTGGTGGTCGCAGAAAGAACGCGGCGGCGTGGTCTCCGTGTGGAACGTGGCGCACAACGTCGGCGGCGGCCTGATCGGCCCGCTGTTCCTGCTCGGCATGGCGTGGTTCAACGACTGGCACGCAGCGTTCTACGTCCCGGCCACCGTGGCGTTGCTGGTGGCGGCCTTTGCTTTCATCACCATGCGTGACACCCCGCAATCGGTAGGCCTGCCGCCGATCGAGCAATACAAGAATGATTACCCGGAAGGCTACGACGCCAGCCACGAAGACGAATTCAGCGCCAAGGAAATCTTCGTCAAATACGTGCTGCGCAACAAAATGCTGTGGTACATCGCGTTCGCCAACGTGTTCGTCTACCTGCTGCGCTACGGCGTGCTGGACTGGGCGCCGACTTACCTCAAGGAAGCCAAGCACTTCACGGTCGACAAGTCGTCCTGGGCGTACTTCTTCTATGAGTGGGCGGGCATTCCGGGCACGCTGCTGTGCGGCTGGATGTCGGACAAGATCTTCCGGGGCAACCGTGGCCTGACCGGCATCGTGTTCATGGCGTTGGTGACCGTGGCGACCCTGGTGTACTGGCTCAACCCGCCAGGCAACCCGGTGATCGACATGATCGCGCTGTTCTCCATCGGCTTCCTGATCTATGGCCCGGTGATGCTGATCGGCCTGCAGGCGCTGGAACTGGCACCGAAGAAAGCCGCCGGTACGGCTGCGGGCTTCACCGGTCTGTTCGGTTACCTGGGCGGTTCGGTGGCGGCGAGTGCGGCCATGGGCTACACCGTGGACCATTTCGGCTGGGACGGTGGTTTTGTGCTGCTGATCGCCGCGTGCCTGCTGGCTATCGCGTTCCTGATCCCCACGCTGTGGCACACCAACAGCGTCAGCGCGGCGCGCTAACCGCCTGAGCAATCCTTGGCACACCGCTTGAGCCGCGCCTCCAGGTTTTTATCTGGCATGGCGTGGCTACGCAGGGCGTTGACGGTCTGCTCGACATAATCGCGAGTCGTGCCGTAACGCCCGCAAGCGCTTTCCAGCACATGATTGAGCACTTCGTCGGGCAAGTTGCCGGCGTAGCTGGGCAAGTGCCGCTCCAACACAAACCCCAACGCCTGCACCTGGCTGCCATCTTCCAGACGGCAACTGAGCCAATGTGGCCGGTACGAGGGATAGGGCATTTCGCGGCGCCACAGGGCGTAGAGCGACGCTTCCAGCTGATCTTCCGGCAGCCGATAGGCAAATCCGCTGCAGGAACCCCCGCGATCCAGCCCGAACACCAGCCCCGGCAACTCCGGCGTACCCCGATGTTCGTGAGACCACAGGTACAGGCCCCGGTGATAACCGTGGACCCGTGCCCGCACCCGCTCGGTGGACGAGCATTCAGGGCGCCAGATCAGCGAACCATACGCAAATAGCCAGACCGGCCCACCCTTGTGCCGACCCATGGTGGCCTGCATCGAGCTCAACAACTGTTCGTGAGTGAGTTGCGGCCCCAGATCGAGCCGCGGAGGGTAAGCCAATTGCAAAAGATCGGATTCAATGGCGGTCATGGCGAAAAGCGGTACGCCTCCTGTGTGTTACCAGTTGTAAGCAACTTTACCGTAATAAAACGCGCCGCTGTAACCGTACGGCGAAAAAGTGCTATAGGCGAGATTGCCACCACTGCTGGCGAAGGCGTTGACCTTTTCCGGGTATTTATCGGTGACGTTGTCGCCGCCCAGGGTGAACGTCCAGTTCTTCAGCTTGTAGTCCGCTGACAAATCCAGCACCCAGGCGGCCTTGAAGGTCTGGTCGTTGACCTTGTCCGCCTGGTAGCTGGTGAATTCACCATAGCGCACCAGGTTGCTGTGCAACGCCCAATTTCCGAAGGTGAAGTCGTTACCCAGGCTCAGCTTGTGCTGCGGCGTGGTATCGCCGAGCAAACCGATGCGCTCGCGACGGTCCACACGCAGCAGGTTCACGCCCAGGCTGTCGAGGATCGCCGGGTTGGCCTTCACGTCCGTCACCTTGGTGTGGTTGTAGTTGTAACCTACGGTGCTGTTCCAGCGGATGCCGTTATCGAACTGGTAGCGATAGTTGGCTACCAGGTCGACGCCGTCGGTGCTGGTGTTGGTGGCATTGGTGAAATAGCGGGCACTGGTGTAGTTGATGTTGCCGACGCCATTGGCTTGCAGGTAGGCAATGGCCGCGGGGTTGAGGTTGAGGTTCGACGACAGGCTGATGCGATCGCGGATGTCGATGCGGTAGACATCGAGCGTCACGGTCAGGTCATCGGCGGGCTCCAGCACCAGGCCGAGGCTGTAGTTGCGCGACTTCTCGGCCTTGAGGTCTTCAGCGCCGAGCAGGCGGGCGACCTGGCTGTTGGCCGGAAAGGTACCCGCTTCCTGGATAGTGCTGCCGATCAACTGCGACGAGGTGTAGGCAAAGTTCTGCTGGGCCAGGGACGGCGCGCGAAAGCCATTGGAGACACTGCCCCGCAAGGCCACCTGCGGCGTGAAGTCATAACGCGCCGACAACGAGCCGCTGACATTGGAGCCGAAGTCGCTGTAGTCCTCATGGCGCACGGCCGCAGAAGCGCTGAGTTTCTCGGTGAAATTGGTTTCCAGGTCCAGGTACTGGGCCCAGTTATGCCGCGAGCTGGTGCCGGCATCGGCATCGCGGAATCCAACCAGGCCGGAGCTGCCGGTCTGGTAGTAGGACGCCGGCTCACCCGCCTCGATCTCGTAGCCCTGGTGCAGGTATTCACCGCCGAACGCTACCGAAACCGGATACGGCAGCCAGCCCACATCGAACTCGCGGGACAGGTCCAGGCTGACTTGTTTCTGATCGTTGCTCAGCGTGCCGTTATCGAACTTGCGCGGCGTGGCCAGGCCCAGGGAGGTGTTGATAGTTTCGGTGCTCAGCTCGTATTGGTTCTTGCCATAGTTGGCCGACAAATCGTAATGCCAGTCATAGGCCAGCAGGCCGCGCAGGCCTACTACCAGCGAGGTGTCTTCCAGGTTGCCCTTGATCAGCGGCAGGTAGCCGTTGGGGTTGAGCGCCGGAATGTTGTTGGAGGCATTGCTCGCCCGATAGAACGCCGCCGTCTCGCCCCGCCGCTTGCTATAGCCACCGAAGGTGTAGAACTCCAGCCCATCGTTGAAGGCATATTCGGAGTTGAACGCCAGCTTGCCTTCATTGGTGGCCGGTTCACCCTGGCGAAACACCTGCTGGCCGTAGGTGGTAGAGCCTACGCTGGCGGGTCGGAAGTCTTTACCGGCGCGGTTGGTGTAATCGTTGTCCGCACCCTCGGCCGAGAGGTTGATGAAACCGTTGTCCCCTACTGCCAGGCCGGTGTTGCCGCTGATATTGCGTTGGATACCATCGCCTTTCTTGTACTCGCCAAACTTGCTGGAGATCGAGCCGCCATGGTCGGCGTGCTTGAGGATCACGTTGATCACCCCGGCAATGGCATCGGAGCCATAGCGCGCGGAAGCACCGTCGCGCAGCACCTCAATGTGGTCCACCGCCGAAAGCGGGATCGCATTGAGGTCTGCCGGTGCCGAACCACGGCCTACCGCCCCGCCCAGGTTGACGAACGCGCTGGTGTGGCGGCGCTTGCCGTTGACCAGCACGAGCACCTGGTCCGGCGACAACCCGCGCAACTGCGCCGGGCGAACCAGCTCGGCGCCGTCCACCAGGCTTGGGCGCGGGAAGTTGATCGACGGAATCAGCCGCGCCAACACTGCCCCCAGCTCATCGGAGCCGGTACTGCGCAAGCTATCGCCGGAAATCACATCGATAGGCGACAGCGACGCACTGGCCGTGCGCTCCTGGGCGCGGGTACCGGTAACGATGACGGTGTCGAGTTTGGGTGCATCGGCGGCGGGCGTTTGCGCCGCCAGGACTGGATTGAATCCCACAGCGGTCAGCAAATTGGCCGACAAAATCGCTGTGTACAACGCGTGTTTCTTGTAGCTCCCCATACCGCTCCCCTAAATCAAAATTCAGAACGTCAGTGTCCTGAGTTCGTACGATCGATCCGGCTGGCGGGCGGTAGCGGTCAGTTGTTGGTCATTGGAAGAAAAAATCGGTAGTCCGTTGAGATATAGCTTAAAGATATTTATGTAACAAATTAAATACCTTTAAGGAATAAGCGAATGCATAAGCACGCCGCCCCACTCGTCAGGATTGAGGGTGGCAATCCCGTTACTTTCAGCCCGGGTTCAGCCTTGGGAATGCTCCTGCCGTCAAAATAGCGCGCACATCACGACCCACCTAGCCGCCGATCAAACCGACTATCGAGGTCGCACCCATGAAGACATTTCGACTGCCTGGCCTGTTGTTTCTCGCCCAGGCCACCACTGCGCTGGCGGGAGAGACACCGCCGGCCAACGACGACAAAGGTTTCTGGTACGCGCAGACCAGTGTCTACACCCGACACTTTGCGCCCGATCCGGACCACAACAACCACCAGGACCTGATCGGCCTGGAACGCAATGAGGCGTCAGGCTTTGTGTATGGCGGGGCGACATTTCGCAATTCGTTCCGCCAGCGTTCCTACTACGCCTACGCGGGCAAGCGCTATGACATGTCGGACTATCCGGTGTACTTGAAGCTGACAGGCGGGGCGATCCAGGGTTATCGCGGCGAGTACCGCGACAAGATCCCCTTGAACCGTTTCGGCGTGGCACCGGTGATCATTCCGTCGGTAGGCACCCATTACGGGCCGGTGGCGGCAGAGTTTGTGCTGTTGGGGTTCAATGCGGCGATGGTGACGACTGGCGTGCGCTTCTGAAGCTCACACGGCGCGAACCAATGTGGGAGCGGGCTTGCGATTGCGGCATGCCAGTCAGCATATATTGCGCTGACCCACCGCTATCGCAGGCAAGCCAGCTCCCACATTCGGGATGTATTTCAAGGTTGGAATCGAGTTGTATCGACCGCTCAAATGCTGCAGCACCCCGAATCCCAAGCCCGAACAGCGATCAAAACTGTGGGAGCGGGCTTGCCCGCGAAAGCGGTGTGTCAGTCGCTGAAGAGGGTGACTGATCTGGCGCCTTCGCGAGCAAGCCCGCTCCCACATCTGGGTTGTATTTCAAGGTTGGGACCCAGTTGTATCGACCGCTCAAATGCCGGCGCCTCGAATCCAAAGCCCGAACAGCGATCAAAACTGTGGGAGCGGGCTTGCCCGCGAAAGCGGTGTGTCAGTCGCTGAAGAGGGTGACTGATCTGGCGCCTTCGCGAGCAAGCCCGCTCCCACATTTGGGCTGTATTTGATGTTTGCTCGGCTCAGGGCCGAGGCGCGTAGGCGAACACATCGGCGCGCATCTGGTGTGCATCCATGCCGGCGTCGACCAGCGCGTCCAAGGTGCCGTAGATCATCGCCGGTGAGCCGCTGGCGTAGACATGCACCGTCTTGAGGTCGGCAATGTCTTCGCACACGGCTTCATGCAGCAGGCCGCAGCGCCCTTCCCAGCCGCACAGGTCGCTGACAACCTTGTGCAGGAACAGGTTGGGCAGTTGCTGCCACTGGTCCCAATGCTCGATCTGGTAGAAATCTTCCGGTCGACGCACACCCCAATACAGGTGCACCGGGTGCTTGAAGCCGGATGCGCGGCAGTGCTCGATCAGGCTGTGCATCTGCGCCATGCCGGTGCCGGCGGCGATCAACACCAGCGGCCCGTCCGGCAGCTCCGCCAGGTGGGTGTCACCGAACGGCAGTTCGACACGCGCCATCTGGTTACGCTGCAGCTGCTCCAACAGGCTGCGCGCGCTGTCTTCGCGGACCAGCACATGCAGCTCCAGCTCGCGCCCGGCGTGAGGCGCCGACGCCAGGGAAAACGCCGACTTCTCACCGTTCTCCCGTTCGATCATCAGGTATTGCCCGGCGTGGTAACGCACGGCCTTGCCGGCCGGAGCCCGCAAGCGCACGCGCCACACATCGCCACCGACATCCACACACTCACTCAATTGGCACGACAACTTGCGCAACGGCAACTCTCCCGGCGCCAGCACGCCATCCCACAATACAATGCAATCTTCCAGCGGCTCGGCGATGCAGGTGTAGAACTCACCGTGGTCACGCACCTCACCGCCTTGTTGCACCCGGCCCTCAACCAGCAACGCGGCACACACATGGCACACCCCATTGCGGCACGCCTGGGGACACTCGTAGCCCAGGCGACGCGCGCCTTCGAGGATTCGCTCGCCGGGGACCAGCTCCAGCACCGCGCCGGAAGGTTGCAGGGTTACACGCATCAATCTATTCCCAATTCTTTCCAGATCGCATCGACACGCGCCGTCACGGCTTCATCCTTGACGATGACCCGACCCCACTCGCGGGTGGTTTCGCCCGGCCATTTATGCGTGGCATCCAGGCCCATCTTCGAACCCAGGCCCGACACCGGCGAGGCGAAGTCGAGGTAGTCGATCGGCGTGTTGTCGATCATCACCGTGTCGCGCTTGGGGTCCATGCGCGTGGTGATGGCCCAGATCACGTCGTTCCAGTCGCGGGCGTTGATGTCGTCGTCGGTGACGATAACGAACTTGGTGTACATGAACTGTCGCAAAAACGACCACACACCCAGCATGACGCGCTTGGCATGGCCCGGGTACGACTTCTTCATGGTCACGATGGCCATGCGGTACGAGCAGCCTTCGGGCGGCAGGTAGAAATCGGTGATCTCCGGGAATTGCTTCTGCAGGATCGGCACGAACACTTCGTTCAGCGCCACGCCGAGAATTGCCGGCTCATCCGGCGGACGGCCGGTGTAGGTGCTGTGGTAGATCGGCTTGATCCGATGGGTGATGCGCTCGACGGTGAACACCGGAAAGCTGTCGACTTCGTTGTAGTAGCCGGTATGGTCGCCGTAAGGTCCCTCATCCGCCATCTCGCCAGGGTGAATCACACCTTCGAGGATGATTTCGGCGGTGGCCGGCACTTGCAGGTCGTTGCCGCGGCACTTCACCAGTTCGGTACGGTTACCGCGCAACAGGCCGGCGAAGGCGTACTCGGAAAGGCTGTCCGGCACCGGGGTGACGGCACCGAGAATGGTCGCCGGGTCGGCGCCGAGGGCCACGGACACCGGGAACGGCTTGCCGGGGTGCTTCTCGCACCACTCGCGGAAATCCAGGGCGCCGCCACGGTGGCTCAGCCAACGCATGATCACCTTGTTGCGGCCGATCACTTGCTGGCGGTAGATGCCGAGGTTCTGGCGGTCCTTGTTCGGGCCCTTGGTGACGGTCAGGCCCCAGGTAATCAGCGGGCCGACGTCGCCGGGCCAGCAGGTTTGCACGGGGAGCATGGCAAGGTCGACGTCATCGCCTTCGATGACCACTTCCTGGCACACCGCGTCCTTGACCACCTTGGGCGCCATGGCAATGATCTTGCGGAAGATCGGCAGCTTCGACCAGGCATCTTTGAGGCCCTTGGGTGGCTCAGGCTCCTTGAGGAACGCCAGCAGCTTGCCGATCTCGCGCAGTTCGCTGACCGACTCGGCGCCCATGCCAAACGCCACGCGCTCGGGGGTGCCGAACAGGTTGCCGAGCACCGGGATATCGAAACCGGTCGGCTTCTCGAACAGCAGCGCCGGGCCCTTGTTGCGCAGGGTACGGTCGCAAATCTCAGTCATTTCCAGCACCGGCGAAATCGGCATCTGGATACGTTTCAACTCTCCGCGCTGCTCAAGTTGCTGCACGAAATCCCGAAGATCCTTGAATTTCATTAACCATGCCACCCGTAAAATAGGCGTACATCCTACCTGCTCTGGCGGCGGCTGGCAGCTTATCGCGGTGCATTTGCGTGCCGAAGGTGCTTAAAAAACGCACGAAAAAAAATGGCGCCCCTGAGGGCGCCATTTTTTCGGACCTGAAACGTCGTATTACTTACGCTTCATCGACAGGAAGAACTCGTCGTTGGTCTTGGTGGTTTTCAGCTTGTCGATCAGGAACTCGATGGCGGCGACTTCGTCCATCGGGTGCAGCAGCTTGCGCAGGATCCACATGCGCTGCAGTTCGTCGTCGGCAGTCAGCAACTCTTCGCGGCGGGTGCCGGAGCGGTTGATGTTGATGGCCGGGAAGACGCGTTTTTCCGCGATGCGACGGTCCAGGGGCAGTTCCATGTTGCCGGTACCCTTGAACTCTTCGTAGATCACTTCGTCCATCTTCGAGCCGGTTTCAACCAGCGCGGTGGCGATGATGGTCAGCGAACCGCCTTCCTCGATGTTGCGCGCGGCGCCGAAGAAACGCTTCGGTTTCTCCAGGGCGTGGGCGTCGACACCACCGGTCAATACCTTGCCGGAGCTCGGGATCACGGTGTTGTAGGCACGGGCAAGACGGGTGATGGAGTCGAGCAGGATCACCACGTCTTTCTTGTGCTCGACCAGGCGCTTGGCCTTCTCGATCACCATTTCGGCAACCTGCACGTGGCGGGTTGGCGGCTCATCGAACGTGGAGGCAACCACTTCGCCGCGCACGGTGCGCTGCATTTCGGTCACTTCTTCCGGACGCTCATCGATCAGCAGCACGATCAGGTGAACTTCAGGATTGTTACGCGCGATGTTCGCGGCAATGTTCTGCAGCATGATGGTCTTGCCGGCTTTCGGCGGTGCAACGATCAGGCCACGCTGGCCCTTGCCGATCGGGGCGCACAGGTCGATCACACGACCGGTCAAGTCTTCGGTGGAACCGTTACCGGCTTCCATCTTCATGCGCACGGTCGGGAACAGCGGGGTCAGGTTCTCGAAGAGAATCTTGTTTTTCGCGTTCTCGGGGCGATCGAAGTTGATCGTGTCGACCTTGAGCAGGGCGAAATAACGCTCGCCTTCCTTCGGAGGGCGGATCTTGCCAACGATGGTGTCACCGGTGCGCAAGTTGAAGCGACGGATCTGGCTCGGCGAGACGTAGATATCGTCTGGGCCGGCGAGATAGGAGGCGTCTGCAGAGCGGAGGAAGCCGAAGCCGTCCTGGAGAATCTCCAGCACGCCATCACCGGAGATTTCCTCGCCGCTTTTCGCGTGCTTCTTGAGCAGGGAGAAAATCACGTCCTGCTTGCGCGAACGGGCCATATTTTCTATGCCCATTTCTTCGGCCAATTGGAGCAGGTCGGTAATCGGCTTTTGCTTGAGTTCAGTCAGATTCATATAGGAATGACGTAATCATTTATGGAGGGGGGAAATTAAGCTTTTGGCTTAATGAGGCCGCGCCGCAGAGAAGGCGACAGGATCGCGTACTAATCGAAAAGGAATGCGTCGGCGACGGCTTGCAGGGGGCAGTGGAGAAACCAGTGCGGGGCCGAATGTACCACCTGAGTTTCGGAGCGTCTAGCCCTGTTTCACGAAAAAGCCCCGCAATTTGCGGGGCTTTTTTGACGACGTTTAGATGTTCGCGTCGAGGAAAGCTTGCAGCTGGGACTTCGACAGCGCGCCGACCTTGGTGGCCTCGACGTTGCCGTTCTTGAACAGCATCAACGTAGGGATACCACGCACGCCATGCTTGGCCGGGGTTTCCTGGTTGTCGTCGATGTTCAGCTTGGCAATGGTCAACTTGCCTTCGTAGGTGGTTGCAATGTCGTCCAGGACCGGAGCGATCATTTTGCAAGGGCCACACCATTCAGCCCAGTAGTCAACCAGCACCGGGCCAGCAGCCTTGAGTACTTCGGCCTCAAAGGTCGCGTCGGTGACGTGCTTGATAAGATCGTTGCTCATGGATGTCTCCGGATTGTAAGCAAAAAAAACGTTGCCCATCATAGCCGCCCTTCCCCCGTTCAGGAAGCCGCCTCTGATTGAGTCTTCCTATGATGGCGCATGAGTTTGGGTATGGCCCGACTCAGGGCGTGACGGGCGTCACGAAGGCGATGCCAGTGCGCAATGCCGCATTGCGCACGTGTTCCTGCATGGTTTTTTGTGCCGCCGCACTGGCGCGACGGGCCAGGGCGCGCAGGATCCTGCGGTGCTCCTGCCAGGTCTCCATGGCCCGCTCCGGCCGGATGAACGGTAGTTTCTGGCTCTCCAGGAACACCTCGGCGCTGGCACTCAGGATGCTCACCATCGCCTGATTGCCGCTGGCCAGGAGGATGCGCTGGTGGAATTCGAAGTCCAGCCGGGCCGCCGCTTCAAAGTCACCGGCCTTGAGCACCTTGCGCATCGCCTCGACGTTATCTTCCAGGCTGTCCAGCTCATCGAGGGTCAAGGTCATCGCCGCCAACCCTGCCGCAAACCCCTCGAGGGCGTAGCGCAACTGGAAGATATCCAACGGCGTGGCCTGCGCCGCGAAGGGCCAGGCAAACCCCGGCGCCTCTTCTGCCGCCTGCACGAACACGCCCTTGCCTGGCTGCACGCTGACCACCCCCAGGGCACTGAGGGACGACAACGCTTCGCGCAATGACGCTCGACTCACCCCCAACTGCACCGCCAGGTCGCGCTGGGACGGCAGGGCGTCGCCCGGCCCGAAGCCTTGCTCCTTGATCAGTTTACGGATGGCCTGCAGGGCCGCTTCCGGTACGGCTTGGGCGATGGAATTCATAAAAAACTCAAGGTTCTCGTCATCAGAGCGGCTAGTTGTAAAGCTATTCGAAGGCCACGGCAAGCCACGCCCCAAAGGGGCTCGCAGGGTTTTACCGGCGCTCGAAAAAGGTGCGAAAAGCCTTCTGACTGTTCAGACCAGTAAGACCACACAACCTCAACAAATCCCGGCCCTTCAGACGATTCGGAGAGGGCTGGCATGGGCTGTGCACTGAGCAAAATCAGAAAATTCCTTCGCCCTTCTCGGAGAGTTGCCATGACCAAGCGCTACAGCGCCCTGCTCACTGCCCTGTTTGCCAGCCTGATGCTCAGCCAGGCACCTGCCCAGGCCAACGGTCTGGACGATATTGTCGCCCGTGGCACCCTCAAGGTCGCCGTGCCCCAGGACTTCCCGCCCTTCGGCTCGGTCGGCCCGGACATGAAGCCTCGCGGCCTGGACATCGACACCGCCAAGCTGCTGGCCGACCAGCTCAAGGTCAAGCTGGAACTGACCCCGGTCAACAGCACCAACCGCATTCCGTTCCTCACCACTGGCAAGGTCGACCTGGTGATTTCCAGCCTAGGTAAAAACCCCGAGCGCGAAAAGGTCATCGACTTCTCCCGGGCCTATGCACCGTTCTACCTCGCCGTGTTCGGCCCGCCTGACGCGGCGATCAGCACCACCGACGACCTCAAGGGCAAGACCATCAGCGTGACCCGTGGCGCCATTGAAGACATCGAGCTGACCGCCGTGGCGCCCAAAGAAGCCACGATCAAGCGCTTCGAAGACAACAACTCGACCATCGCCGCCTACCTGGCCGGCCAGGTCGACCTCATCGCCAGCGGCAACGTAGTGATGGTGGCGATCAGCGAGCGCAACCCGAAACGCGTGCCGGCGCTGAAAGTGAAACTCAAGGATTCGCCGGTGTACGTCGGCGTGAACAAGAACGAGCCGGCGTTGCTGGAGAAGGTCAACCAGATCCTGGTCGCGGCAAAAGCTGACGGCAGCCTGGAAAAGAATGCAATGCAATGGCTCAAAGAGCCACTGCCTGCCGATCTGTGAAGCGGAGCTGATTGATGGCCTATCAATTCGACTTTGTGCCGGTGCTGGCCAATACCGACCTGCTGTTGCGCGGCGCGCTGTTCACCCTTGAGCTGACCGCCATCGGCGCCATTCTGGGGGTAGCCCTGGGCACCGTCGGCGCGGTGGTGCGGGCGTGGAAGATCCAGCCGTTTGCGTGGTTCTTCGGGGTGTACGTCGAGTTGATCCGCAACACGCCGTTCCTGGTGCAGTTGTTTTTCATCTTCTTCGGCCTGCCGTCCCTGGGGCTGAAGATCACCGAATGGCAAGCCGCCGTGCTGGCGATGGTGATCAACCTGGGGGCCTACTCCACCGAGATCATCCGCGCCGGCATCCAGGCCATCCCCCGTGGGCAACTGGAAGCCGCTGCGGCGCTGGCAATGACGCGCTTCGAGGCGTTCCGCCATGTGGTGCTGCTGCCGGCGCTGGGCAAGGTGTGGCCGGCCCTGAGCAGCCAGATCATCATCGTGATGCTCGGTTCGGCGGTGTGTTCGCAGATCGCCACCGAGGAGTTGAGCTTTGCCGCCAACTTTATCCAGTCGCGCAATTTCCGTGCGTTCGAAACCTATGCCCTGACCACCCTGGTGTACCTGTGCATGGCGCTGATGATTCGCCAGTTGCTGAACTGGATCGGCCGCCGGTTTGTGATGAGGAACAGCCGATGAGTGATTTCTCCTTCTGGGACATCGTGCGCAACCTGGCCATCGGCTTGCAGTGGACGTTGCTGCTGTCGCTGGTGGCGTTTATCGGCGGCGGCGTGATCGGCTTGTTGGTGATGACGATGCGCATCAGCCGCAAAGCCTTCCCGCGCAATGTCGCCCGCACCTACATTGAACTGTTCCAGGGCACGCCGCTGTTGATGCAGCTGTTCCTGGTGTTTTTTGGCATTGCCCTGCTCGGGGTAGATATTTCGCCTTGGCTGGCAGCCGCGATTGCCCTGACGCTGTTTACCAGCGCCTACCTCGCCGAAATCTGGCGCGGCTGCGTCGACTCCATCGCCCACGGGCAATGGGAAGCCTCGGCCAGCCTGGCGTTGAACCCGCTTGAACAGCTGCGCTACGTGATCCTGCCGCAAGCCCTGCGGATTGCCGTGGCGCCGACCGTGGGTTTCTCGGTGCAAGTCATCAAGGGCACCGCGGTGACCTCGATCATTGGCTTCACCGAGCTGACCAAGACCGGCGGCATGCTCGCCAACGCCACCTTCGAACCATTCATGGTCTACGGCCTGGTCGCCCTCGGTTACTTCCTGCTCTGCTACCCCTTGTCCCTCAGTGCCCGCTACCTGGAAAGGAGACTGCATGCCTCTGCTTAGAATTTCCGCCCTGCATAAGTATTACGGCGATCACCATGTACTCAAGGGCATCGACCTGACCGTCGAAGAAGGCCAGGTGGTGGCGATCATCGGCCGCAGCGGCTCGGGCAAGTCCACCTTGCTGCGCACACTCAATGGCCTGGAATCCATCAACGACGGCGTGATCGAAGTCGATGGCGAGTACCTCGATGCCGCCCGTGCCGATCTGCGCAGCCTGCGACAGAAAGTCGGGATGGTGTTCCAGCAGTTCAACCTGTTTCCGCACCTGACGGTCGGCGAAAACGTAATGCTCGCGCCGCAGGTGGTGCAGAAAGTGCCGAAAGCCAAGGCGGCCCAACTGGCCCGGCAGATGCTGGAGCGCGTCGGGCTGGGCGAGAAATTCGATGCCTTCCCCGATCGCCTGTCCGGCGGCCAGCAACAGCGAGTGGCCATCGCCCGCGCCCTGGCCATGTCACCCAAGGTACTGCTGTGCGATGAAATCACCTCGGCCCTCGATCCCGAGCTGGTCAATGAAGTGCTCAGCGTGGTGCGCCAACTGGCCAAGGACGGCATGACCCTGATCATGGTGACCCACGAGATGCGCTTCGCCCGGGAAGTGGGCGACAAACTGGTGTTCATGCACCAGGGCAAGGTGCATGAAGTGGGCGACCCCAAAGTGCTGTTCGCCAACCCGCAAACCCCTGAGTTCGCCAACTTCATCGGCTCAGTGGAGCAGCCGGACTGACCAGTTCGAAACGGCCCTGCCCCTCCAGCACTGTCTGGCTGCGTACCTGCAGGGTGCTGGTGGGCAGGTCGGTATCGATTTCGACCTGAGCCGTCAGTCGCTTTCCGGCCGCCTGAGCCACCAGGACCTGGCCTGGCAACAACTGCCCGTCGGCGGTCTCACCAGGCCGATGTGCCAGCGTCCACTCGACGACGCGCCCATCCACCTGGGCCTGCATGAGAGCCAGGCGAAAGCGCCCCTGCCGGCCAAACAGATACCCTTGCCCGTCTGCTGCGCCGATAAATCTCACGCCGATAGCCGAGGGCTCCACACACAGCACATTGAGCTGCACCCTGCGCTTACCGAGGGCGAGCAAGGGGCTTTCGGCACGCGCCTCGTTGCGGATGACGCCATAGTCGATACGCGGCTGGCTGACGGACAGCCGGCAGTTTTCAGCCTGTACACCCTCAGCGATCAACACCGTACAGAACAGGGCAAAACACTTGGTGTTGAATTTAAAGAACATGGCACACCGCCGAGGTTGTCTCATAGAATTTGTCATTGTCGGCCTCGGCCTCGGGAACAACGTTGAGCCGGCAAGAGGATGAGTCCGGCAGTGCAACCCTGAGGTCTAGCGAGTCATTGACGTCATTGAGGAAGATCATGCCGTCACCCACCACACTGGTCAGGAAGCGCTTGTTTTTGTCGAACACCGCAGCGCCCTGTGGCAGCGCTTGGCCTTGCTCATCAGTGGCGGTGAGCAGTACACGGCGCACGCTCACCACATCGAATGCCACGGTATTGACCGACCCTCGCCCGGCGGCCAGCACTTGGGTGCCGTTTTTCAGATCAACGCGTTTTGGCAGGGACTGGGTCTGCACTTCAATACGGCTGTCGGTATAGGCGGGCAAGCCTGGGATCACGGCCTGTCCGCTGAAGTCCGTCCATACCGGGCCGTACGGGGTGTCGAGTTTCGCAGCGCCGATATTGCCCACCGATGCAATGCCAAATGTGTCCTGCACCGCATACGGCGAGAAGGTCACCCCGCCGGCGTGCGCCACCACGCCACCCTGTAACTGCCCGTTGTATAGAGTGCCCAGCGGGTCCTGGCTGACGCCCAGGCCGACCCGCGTGTAACGTGGCATCAACTCCACCTGGCCGCGCATCGATTGCTCGCGGGCACTGAGGTCACGCTCGACGCCCACCTCGTAATTGACGTAATCATTGACCCGCTCACTGAGCGCAGTGCCGGCACGGGATTGATCACCACGCCGACTGATATAGCTGTTCACGCGACGGTCACTGCCCAGCGGCACGCTGACCTGCAGCCGCACGGACAGGTCATTGTCCAGGGCCGCATCGCGACGATTGTCATCGCGTGTGCCGTCACGGCGTGACTGACGGCCGCCCACCTGTGAGTCGGCCACCAACGCGACATCGGCGTGCCGGAACGATTTATTCCACGACGCAAACACATGGTCGGCCGATTGCCCATCAAACTGGGCACTGCGGGTATAACCCAGGGAAAATGCTCCCAGGGTGGTGTCGACCCAGCTCACACCTGCCGTGTACTGATTTTTGAAGCGCGCATCCAGGTCATCCGCCCTCGCCGAACGGCCCGCTTCATGGACTTCGCGATAGCCACGGGTCTGCGTGGTCGCGCTGAGGTTGACGTCCACATTGGCGTAGACCGGGCTGCTCACCGATACGCTGCTGCGAGCCCCGGATACCGCGTCACGGCTATCACGAGACACGTTATGGCGAGCCCCCACGGAAACCCGCTGGAACAGCACACTGCCCAGGGTGCCACCTGCCGACCAATATTCATCGGTGCTCAACAAGCCAAGGCCGGCGGACGAATCGCGTCCCAGGCCCCACGTGCCGCTGCCCATGGCGACCACCGGCGTGGGGCCTTGTTCATGTGCATTCTTGCGCACCTTGCCCAACGAGAAATAATACCCAGGTGCCGCCGGCGTACTCCCTGCGAACGACGCCGCCGGTACCACGAAACTGCGCTTGGCGCCCCGTACATCGATGACACTGACCTCCAGGTCGCTGGTGCTGTTGAGCAACGGCAAACCGGTCAGCCGAAAGGGGCCTTCGGGCACCAGCGTGCTGTGAATCAACACGCCGGACTGGCGCACCTCAATGCGCGACTGGCTTTGGGCCAAGCCCTCGACCACGGCGTTGTTACTGCCTGCCGGCGCTCGCGATTGGCCATCGGGAGAAAACTGCACGCCGGATAACTGCAGGCCACCAAACAGCGGGTTGTTGCTGGAGAGTTGCCCCACCTGGAAGGTCGATTGCAACGCACTCAGGTCCCGCTGGGCGTAGGCGTACAGGTGCTCGTTGCGGGCCACACCGTTGTCGGATACATAGAATTGGCGGCTGCGAACAATCCAGTCACCGAGGTTGAAGCCGGCCTCGGTATAGGCCGAAACGAAGCGATTGGGCCCACTGTCCGAATAGCTGTTGAACCCCTGTACGTCATAGTTGAATAACGCCGCCGCACCACCCCGGGCAAATTGCCCCGCCTCCCATTGCGGCTCACGCAGTGATCCGGTGGGCACCACCAACGCGATCTCCTCGTTGCCTGGGCGCAGGCGCACCATCGTCGTCGGGAACGCGCCAAGGAAGTCATGGCAAGACCGGTCCGCGGTCGCGCCTTTGTGAAGCACGCGGCCAGGCTCGATCAACCCGGCTTTTTCCAGCAGCCCCTTGGTAAGACACAATTGCCCCTGGGCGTCGAACCGAGCATCCACCAACCCCAGCGGATTGCCATTGACCTGCAGCCCCACCACCTGCACGCCCTCGCGAAAGCGCGCGGCACTGCGAAAGTAGTCGGAGACCTTCGGGTCGATACCGTGGGTGGTGAGTGCCGCGAGGTCGAACCCCTCTCCCAACTCCAGCGCCGGGGCGAAGCCGGGCAGCCCCCATAGCGTCGCCATCCCCATCAATAGCGTGGGTCGGCGCGGCCACACAAAAGCCACACGCCTGTTATTCGACTGGTTGTTCATCGGTCGATCAACCCTCGTCGGCATTGATCAGGGCCCGATAGCTATCCGCCGAAAACCCGTAGAGCGTCGCCGGCCTGATCTCGACGCCCGTCACGCCCTCCAGCGCGCCGTCGACCTGCACCGCAAGCGCTTCCCCCGGCAACACATAGGTGCGCGGCAAGGTGGCGAGCCCCCCTTGGGGCAGCAACTGCACCTGTGGCTCCAGGCGTACCACGTAGGCGCTGTCGTTGTGGACCGTGAGACTTTTGCCCGCACGCTTCCACTTCAGCAGTTCCCAGGGCGTGTCGTGCACAGGAAGATCCTTTGGGTGCAGGATCAGCGGTAAATTCTGCCGCAAGGTGATACCAATCGTCGCACCGCCTGGGCCGCGTGCCTGGGGGATGCCCTCGAAAGACACCCGCTTCAATCGCTGGGTCTTCAGGGGCTCCTTCAATGTGGCGATAAAACGTACCAACTGGGTTTCACCCGCCTCCACGCGTGTGATGGGCGGCGTCACGATCAACAGAGGCTCGACGTCTTCGGGCACATTTTCCACGACTGAGTGAAGTAGCGCCGGCCCAGGGTCGGTATTCTTGATATTTATCGTCGCTTCGCCCTGTGCTTCATAAAGCACAACGACGGTGGTTTCCGGCAACATGCCATCCGCGAGGGCAACACTGTTAAAACACAACAACAAACCTGCACAAAACAACCGCGCATTATTTATGACTGAAAGACTAAGCACCCAGTATTCCCCACGACATAAGTTGGCGATTGATAATCAGGCCCGGATAAAACAGCCGACAAGAAATACACACATTTCTGATCGGCTATCATTCAGTCGCTTAGATGTAACTCAACTCAAGTGTTGCGCGCCCATCAAGGGTAATGTCACGACTCAAGTCCAGGTCTTGCGCCCTGTTGATCACTGCGCGCACCGCAATGGTCCCGGTCAGCTGAGGAATCGAGGCCGGGGAAATCGCAGTGCCGCTGCGCCACGAGTATTGAGAGGGCGATTGGGCGACCTTACCGTCGCTGCTCTGCCAGCCACCGGAACCGACACGCATGATCGGAAACAGCGTCGCAGTGCTTGTCCTCAGGTCCCTGAGGGTGACCGCAAAGCCGCCGGTGCGCCGACCAGACACCATGCCCAAGCCATAGTTATGCGTTTCGGTATAACCCGAACCCAATGCATTGAGGATCCCCGAGACCTTGCTGGCGGACTGCAGGTCGACAAATCTCAGTCCGAACGTCATGGGTGTGCTGCCGCAACTGACGCTCAGGGGCGTGGTTCGTTCGGCCAGGGGGTTGAAGGCGGTCTGCTGCAACGTGCCCGAGGGAATATCGCCGTAGTTGATAATCCCGCCACCGGTCATGCTGAGGTTGCAGGCGGTGGGCTTGATAGTGCCCCTGACAATCAGCTCGGCACTGGTGGACGCATGAACATTGAGGGCGCCAGCCAGGCACGCGATACCAAGAGTCAATCCAACAATTTTTTTCATAATCGACCTGTCATCTAAAGTTAGGAGGCGCCTTTATTTGCGCTTGAATAAACAAGCCATAAATAAATAACACCACGGCAAGATTGCCGAGTGACAGTCTGTCGCTTTGGTGCCCGAACAAAGAATAAGACGACACCGTGATTACTGTGGGAGTGATATAAACAAACTGTCGTCTGAGCGCGCCGCAACAGTAGTCCCGAACCACTTAACGAATAGAACCCTGACGTTTAATTTGTAGGCGAAATCATGATCAGCCGTCCAGAAGCACGAAGTTATATATTCCTACAGCTTCCAACGACTGTGCTAACAGTGGTGCGGAAAGTTTGACTACATTTCCTACAGTAATCGCCTACAGACGACCTGAGAGAAATTCCCGCAGCACTACGCGTTGGCGTTGGCGGTCGATCGTGGCACGATGGCAAGGTTATCGACCGAGACCCCCAAACCATGCCGCAATCCCAAGCCAAGAATCTGTCCCTGATCGCCGCCATCGACCTGGGCTCCAACAGCTTTCACATGGTCGTGGCCAAGGCCCAGAACGGCGAAATCCGCATCCTTGAGCGGCTCGGCGAGAAAGTGCAACTGGCCGCCGGGATCGACGACGAGCGCCAGCTCAATGAAGAATCCATGCAGCGCGGGCTCGATTGCCTCAAGCGTTTTGCCCAACTGATCAACGGCATGCCACTGGGCGCCGTACGAATCGTCGGCACCAACGCCCTGCGCGAAGCACGCAACCGCGGCGAATTCATCCGCCGCGCCGAGGAAATCCTCGGGCATCCGGTGGAGGTCATCTCCGGCCGTGAAGAGGCGCGCCTGATCTACCTGGGTGTCTCGCACACGCTGGCCGACACACCGGGCAAGCGCCTGGTCGCGGACATCGGCGGCGGCAGTACCGAGTTCATCATCGGCCAACGCTTCGAACCACTGCTGCGCGAAAGCCTGCAGATGGGCTGCGTCAGCTTTACCCAACGCTATTTCAAGGACGGCAAGATCACCCCGGCACGCTACGCCCAGGCCTACACGGCGGCGCGCCTGGAGATCATGAGCATCGAACACGCCCTGCATCGCCTGACCTGGGATGAAGCCATCGGCTCGTCCGGCACCATCCGTGCCATCGGCCTGGCCTTGAAAGCCGGCGGCCATGGCACCGGCGAAGTCAACGCCGAAGGCCTGGCGTGGCTCAAGCGCAAGCTGTTCAAACTGGGCGATGCCGAGAAAATCGACTTCGACGGCATCAAGCCCGACCGTCGCGCCATTTTCCCGGCCGGCCTGGCGATCCTCGAAGCGATCTTCGACGCCCTCGAGCTGCAACGCATGGACCACTGCGACGGCGCCTTGCGCGAAGGCGTGCTCTACGACCTGCTGGGCCGTCACCACCATGAGGACGTGCGTGAGCGTACCCTCAGCTCGCTGATGGAGCGTTATCACGTCGACCTGGAGCAGGCCGCCCGTGTCGAGCGCAAAGCCTTGCACGCATTCGACCAGGTGGCCGAAGACTGGGACCTCGAAGACGGCGTATGGCGTGAGCTGCTGGGTTGGGCGGCCAAGGTGCATGAAGTGGGCCTGGATATCGCCCACTACCATTACCATAAGCACGGTGCATACCTCATCGAGCACTCGGACCTCGCCGGATTCTCCCGCGAGGACCAGCAAATGCTCGCGCTGCTGGTACGTGGCCATCGCCGCAACATCCCCAAGGACAAGTTCGCCGAATTCGGCGACGAAGGCATCAAGCTGATCCGCCTGTGCGTGCTGCTGCGCTTTGCGATCCTGTTCCACCACATCCGCGGCACCCAGGAAATGCCCCAGGTGACCCTGCGCGCCAACGGCGAAAGCCTCGACGTGGTGTTCCCGAAAGGCTGGCTGGACGAGAACCAACTGACCCTGGCGGACTTCGCCCAGGAAGCGGAGTGGCTGACGCGGGTGGGGTTCAGCCTGAACCTGCGCTGACCTCGAAGCAGGCAGCTAGCGTGGCATGAGGGCTTGTTGGGGTGGGCAGGCTTGTTGTCTGTGCCGAGCGGGCCTTGTTGGAGTAGGCAGGCGTGTTGTCTTGGCAAGTAGGCCTTATGTGGGTGGCAAGCGTACTTCTTGTGGCGAGCGGGCTTGCCCCGCGTTGGGGCGCGAAGCGGCCCCGACCCATCAAGCCACCGAGGAGCGTCAGTCAGAGCGCGTTTGCAGGTTTTGGGACGGCTGCGCCACCCAACGCGGAGCAAGCCCGCTCACCACAAACAGCCCACTCCCCACAAACAGCCCGCTCGCCACAAACAGCCCGCTCCACACAAAAGACCGGGTCACCACAAAAAAGCCCGCTCGCCACAATAATTGGGCTACACCCAGCACAAAAAAACGGCCCTTTAAGGGCCGTTTTTCATGCTGCCAGGTAAAGCCTCAATTCACCGAGAGGATCGGGCTACCCAACTTCTCCAGCAACGTCGCCTGCGCGCTGCGCGGGTTCTGGTTGCCGGTTGGCGTGTTGCGCACGTAGCGGCCGTCCGATTGCAGGCTCCAGCTGTGGGTGTTGTCGGTGAGGTAGCTTTCCAGCTCCTTCTTGACCCGCATGATCAGCTTCTTGCCTTCTACCGGGAAACACGTCTCCACACGCTTGTCGAGGTTGCGCTCCATCCAGTCGGCGCTGGAGAGGAACATCTGCTCCTCGCCGCCGTTGAGGAAGTAGAAAACGCGAGTGTGCTCCAGGAAGCGGCCGATGATCGAGCGCACATGGATGTTGTGCGAGACGCCGGCGATGCCCGGGCGCAGGCAGCACATGCCACGCACCACCAGGTCAATGCGCACGCCGGACTGGCTGGCCTTGTACAGCGCGCGGATGATCTTCGGATCGGTCAGCGAGTTGAACTTGGCAATGATGTGCGCCGGCTTGCCGTCGAGGGCGAACTGGGTCTCGCGGGCAATCATGTCGAGCATGCCCTTCTTGAGGGTGAACGGCGCGTGCAGCAGCTTCTTCATGCGCAGCGTCTTGCCCATGCCGATCAACTGGCTGAACAACTTGCCGACGTCTTCGCACAAGGCGTCGTCGGAGGTCAGCAGGCTGTAGTCGGTGTAGAGCTTGGCGTTGCCGGCGTGATAGTTGCCGGTGCCCAAGTGAGCGTAGCGCACGATCTCACCGGCTTCACGGCGCAGGATCAGCATCATCTTGGCGTGGGTCTTGAAGCCCACCACGCCGTAGATCACCACCGCGCCGGCGGCCTGCAGGCGGCTGGCCAGTTGCAGGTTGGATTCTTCGTCGAACCGCGCACGCAGCTCGATCACCGCGGTGACTTCCTTGCCGTTACGCGCCGCGTCGACCAACGCATCGACAATCTCCGAGTTGGCGCCGGAGCGGTACAGGGTCTGGCGTACGGCCAAGACATGCGGGTCCTTGGCGGCCTGGCGCAGCAGGTCGACCACCGGGGTGAAGGACTCGAAGGGGTGCAGCAGCAGGATGTCCTGCTTGCTGATCACGCTGAAAATGTTTTCGCTGTTTTGCAGCAGTTTCGGGATCTGCGGGGTGAACGGCGTGTATTGCAGCTCCGGATGGCTGTCCAGGCCGGTGATGCTGAACAGGCGCGTCAGGTTTACCGGACCGTTGACCTGATACAGCTCGGTCTCGCCCAGGTTGAACTGCTTGAGCAGGTAGTCCGACAGGTGCTTGGGGCAGGTATCGGCCACTTCCAGGCGCACCGCGTCGCCGTAGCGCCGCGAGAACAGCTCGCCACGCAGGGCGCGCGCCAAGTCTTCGACGTCTTCGGAGTCCAGCGCCAGGTCGGCGTTACGGGTCAGGCGGAACTGGTAGCAGCCCTTGACCTTCATGCCCTGGAACAGGTCATCGGCGTGAGCGTGGATCATCGACGAAAGGAATACATAGTTATCGCCAGGCCCACCCACCTCTTCCGGTACCTTGATGATCCGTGGCAGCAAGCGCGGCGCCGGGATAATCGCCAGGCCCGAATCGCGACCGAAGGCGTCGATACCTTCGAGCTCGACGATGAAGTTCAGGCTCTTGTTCACCAGCAACGGGAACGGGTGCGTCGGGTCGAGGCCGATCGGGGTGATGATCGGCGCGATTTCGTCGCGGAAGTAACGGCGCACCCAGGTCTTGATCTTGGTGGTCCAGTGACGACGACGAATGAAGCGGACCTGATGCTTTTCCAGTTCCGGCAGCAGGATGTCGTTGAGGATCGCGTACTGGCGGTCCACATGGCCGTGCACCAGCTCGCTGATGCGCGCCAGCGCCTGGTGCGGCTGCAGGCCGTCGGCGCCGGCTTGTTCACGGGCGAAGGTGATCTGCTTCTTGAGGCCGGCGACGCGGATTTCGAAGAACTCGTCCAGGTTGCTGGAGAAGATCAGCAGGAATTTAAGCCGTTCCAGCAACGGGTAGGACTCATCCAGCGCCTGCTCCAGCACGCGGATATTGAATTGCAGTTGTGACAGCTCGCGGTGGATGTACAGGCTGCTGTCATCCAGGTTGGTCACCGCGACCACCGGCGCCGGCACAGGCGGCTCGGCCACCACGGCAGGCGCGGCCGGCTCCAGCTCCGGCGGGGTCTCGGTGACTTGTTCCACCACCGGGTGAGCGTCTTTTACGGCAACTTCGGAGAGTCCTTCGGTATTCATCGAGTGTTCCTGTGAGGGCTATTGTTGCTCTCTAAGCAATTGGGCAGCGCGGGCGGCGAAGTAGGTCAGGATGCCATCGGCGCCAGCGCGTTTAAAGGCAGTCAGGGATTCAAGGATCACCCCTTCACTCAACCAGCCATTCTGGATCGCGGCCATGTGCATGGCGTATTCACCGCTGACCTGATAGACAAAGGTCGGCACTTTGAATTCCTCTTTGACCCGGTAAAGGATGTCCAGGTAAGGCATCCCGGGCTTGACCATCACCATGTCGGCACCTTCGGCCAGGTCAGCGGCCACCTCGTGCAGGGCTTCGTGGCTGTTGGCCGGGTCCATCTGGTACGAGGCCTTGTCGGCCTTGCCCAGGTTCAGCGCCGAGCCCACCGCATCGCGGAACGGGCCGTAATAGGCACTGGCATACTTGGCCGAGTAGGCCATGATCCGCACGTTGACGTGGCCCGCCAGTTCCAGGGCTTCGCGAATCGCCTGGATGCGGCCGTCCATCATGTCTGACGGCGCCACCACCTGGGCGCCCGCTGCGGCGTGGGACAAGGCCTGCTTGACCAGCGCGTCGACGGTAATGTCGTTTTGAACATAGCCGTCTTCGTCGAGAATGCCATCCTGGCCGTGGGTGGTGAACGGGTCCAACGCCACGTCGGTGATCACCCCCAACTCCGGGAAACGCTCGCGCAGAGCGCGGGTGGCGCGCTGGGCGATGCCTTGCGGGTTCCAGGCTTCGGCAGCATCCAGCGACTTGAGCCCAGGCGGCGTGACCGGAAACAGCGCCAGCGCCGGAATCCCCAGTTCAACCCAGTTCGCCGCCTCGATCAGCAACTGATCAATGGTCAAGCGCTCTACACCCGGCATCGACGCCACCGCTTCCCGACGATTGTCACCGTCCAGCACAAACACCGGCAGGATCAGATCATTCGTGGTCAGTACGTTTTCACGAACCAGACGACGAGAAAAATCATCACGGCGATTGCGGCGCAGGCGGGTGGCAGGGAACAGGCGATTGGCAGGGGTAAAGCTCACGACAGACTCCTGAGCCCGTGTTTACGGGCGAGCGTTGCAGTTATAAGCGGCCATTATGACGAAGGAATGACAGTTGTGCTTATCGATGCGACCTGTAGTCGCATTCGTCGTTTATGTAGGAATTGTTCACTTCGTGACACATCTCGATACTTTCATGAATGTTCGCGAAGGCGTAGGCTGCGCGTTCATTTCGCCAGCACCCAGACCATGCTTCAACAATTTCTGCATGACTTCGGCTACTTTGCCCTCTTCCTAGGCACGTTCTTCGAAGGCGAGACCATCCTGGTTCTCGCAGGCTTCCTGGCGTTCCGTGGATACATGGATATCAACCTGGTGGTCGTGGTTGCCTTCTGCGGCAGCTACGCCGGCGACCAGTTGTGGTATTTCCTTGGGCGCAAGCACGGCCGCAAACTGTTGGCGCGCAAGCCGCGCTGGCAATTGATGGGCGACAAGGCCCTGGAGCATATCCGCAAGCATCCGGATATCTGGGTGCTGAGCTTCCGTTTTGTCTACGGGTTGCGCACGGTGATGCCGGTGGCGATCGGTCTTTCGGGCTATCCGCCGGCGCGCTACTTGATCCTCAACGGCATCGGCGCCGCGATCTGGGCTGCCGCCCTGGGGGCTGCGGCCTACCACTTCGGCGCAGTGCTGGAAGGCATGCTCGGCAGCGTCAAGAAGTACGAGCTGTGGGTGCTGGGCGCCTTGCTGCTGCTGGGCTTCGGCCTGTGGCTACGCCGCCGCTTCAAGAACGCACGGATTGCGCGCCAGGCGTGTGAGGATGCCAAGGCCCGGCTCGCCGCCGAGCCGGTCCCCGTCGAGACGCCTAAGACACCAGTCGAGTAAGCCGGCTTCTGCAGCAGTAGAGGCCGATCACGCTGAGCAGGCTGTAACTCGCCAGCCCCAGCCAGCCCAAGCTGCTGGCCGGCCATAGCCCGACCAGCGGCGCCAGCCACACCAGTGGCACATTCAGCGCCAGGCGCACCAGTTCAGCCTTCAGCGCCCACGGGCGATTCTCCAGGGCGACGCCCAGGGTAAACAGTCCCAACGCCATCGCGCCCCAGCCCAGCACCAACGCCTGCGTGGGCAGCCCTTCGCCGAAATTCATCAGATAGCTGCCAAAGCCCACATACGCCGCAAACTGCAGGGCGACGTACACCTGCTGGCGCGCGTCCAGCGGTACCTCGAATTTGCGGAGCTGGGCGAGGTCCGGCTTGGCCAACGGATACTTCGCTTTCACATCCGCCGGCCGCCAGCCGGTGCGCATGAACCAGATACGCAGCTTGTCCCACGCGCTCTCGGTGCGCCGCGCATCACTCCACAACTGTGCATAAAACTGCAGGTTGGCCCACAGCGGATTCCAGCTGGCCAGGGGTGTGGTGACGCCAAAGATCACCGGCTCGTTGTCGTCCTCTTCCTGAAAGCTGCCGAACAGCCGGTCCCAAATAATGAACACCCCGCCGTAGTTGCGATCCATGTAGAGAGCGTTCTGTGCATGGTGGGCCCGATGATTGGACGGCGTGACGAAGAACCATTCGAACCAGCCAAGCTTGGGCACATGGCGGGTGTGCACCCAGAATTGGTACAGCAGGTTGAGCGACGCCACGCTGATAAACACCACCAGCGGCACGCCGAGCACGGCCAGGGGGAGATAGAAGATCCAGCTCAGCAGAAAGCCGGTGCTGGTCTGGCGCAAGGCCGTGGTGAGGTTGTAGTCCTCGCTCTGGTGATGCACCGAATGCGCGGCCCAGAGGATGTTGCGCTCATGGCCGCAGCGGTGCAGCCAGTAGTAGCAGAAGTCGTAGAAGACGAAGGCGAATACCCAGGTCCAGACGCTGTGGGCCGACAGCTCGATCACGGCCAGGTGCTTGAGTGCAAACGCGTAGGTCAACAGCCCTACGCCCTTGGTGAGCAGGCCCGTGGTGGTGGACAACACGCCGGTGCTGAGGCTGTTGATGGCATCTGCCACACGGTAGTTGCGCTGCCCGCGCCAACGGTCGGCGAGCAGCTCCACCACGATCAAGGCAATGAAAAACGGTACCGCGTAAGGCACGAAGTCCATGGTCTGGTCCGGTCTATTTTTGTTACATCAAGATTAGGTGCAGCGGCGCGAGATCCCATTGGCAACAGATGACAAATTAGTAGACATTTAACGCCAAGACCCCAGGAGAAATGCCCATGAGCAAAAAGATTGCAGTGATCCTTTCCGGCTGCGGCGTGTATGACGGCGCAGAGATCCACGAAAGCGTGATCACCCTGCTGCGCCTGGACCAGCGCGGCGCTCAGGTCCAATGTTTTGCCCCGGATATTGCGCAACTGCATGTGATCAACCACCTCACCGGTGAAGAGATGCCCGAATCACGCAATGTACTGGTGGAATCTGCCCGAATAGCCCGGGGCGAGGTGAAGGACATTCGCGACGCCAACGCCGACGAGTTCGACGCGTTGATCGTGCCCGGCGGATTTGGCGCGGCGAAAAACCTGTCGAACTTTGCCGTCGAAGGCGCCGGTTGCAGCGTCAACCCACAGGTGCTGGAGCTGGCCGAAGCCTTTGCCGAAGCGGGCAAGCCGGTGGGGCTGATCTGCATCTCCCCTGCCCTGGCCGCGAAGATCTACGGCCCTGGCGTGACCTGCACCATCGGTAACGACGCCGACACCGCCGCCGCCCTCGACAAGATGGGCGCCACCCATCACGAATGCACGGTGGAAGACATCGTCGAGGACAAGGCGCGCAAGCTGGTGAGCACACCGGCGTACATGCTGGGCAAGAACATCAGCGAGGTGGCCTCAGGCATCAACAAACTGGTGGATCGCGTGCTGGAGCTGACGCACGAGAACGACTGACTCGTTAATTGTGGCAAGCAGCTCGTTGTCCGTGGCGAGCGGGCTTGCCCCGCGTTGGGGCGCGCAGCGGCCCCAGTGGGGCACCGCGGTCATTCAGCACAACGGGGTGACTGGTTTCAGGGCGGCTTCGCCACCCAACGCGGGGCAAGCCCGCTCGCCACAGAAAACAAGCCCGTTTGCCACAAGGGGCGTCAGGCCTGGCGCATCAGCCGCGTCAGGAGGCGATCCAGCGCATTGGCAAACGCCTGCTTGTCCTTCTCCCCGTGGGGCGGTGGACCGCCGCCCATCTGGCCTTGCTCACGCAGATCAGTGAACAGGTTCCGCACCGCCAAGCGTTCACTCATGTTCGCCGGGCTGAACTCCTTGCCGCGCGGGTCCAGAGCCGTGACGCCCTTTTTCACCAACCGGTCGGCCAGGGGCACGTCGCTGCAGATCACCAGTTCACCGGGCACCGCGTGCTCCACCAGGTAGTCATCGGCCGCGTCCGGGCCGCTGGGCACCACGATCAATTTCACGCAAGCAAAGCTTGGCTTGATCTGGCTCTGCCCGGCCACCAGCACCACCTCGAACTGACGCTTTAAAGCGAACTTCACCACCTGGTCCTTGGCCGCCCGCGGACAGGCATCTGCATCGATCCAGACACGCATGCCTATGCCACCACTCGGCGCTTTTCGGCCAGGCGGCTGCGGCCGTACAGCACCGCAATCGCCAGGATTGCCACAGCCTGCGCACCCAGCGAGTACGCATCGGCGTGGATGCCCAGCCAGTCAAAGTCAAAGAACGCCACCGGCCGCGTGCCGAAGATGCCCGCTTCCTGCAACGCCTTCACGCCGTGCCCGGCAAACACCACCGACAGCGCGCACAGCAGCGCCGCGTTGATACCGAAGAACAGCGCCAGCGGCAACTTGGCCGAGCCGCGCAGGATCACCCAGGCCAGGCCCACCAACAGCACCAGCGCCGTGGCGCCACCCGCCAGCACGGCGTTGTGCCCAGCCGGGCCGGCCTGCAGCCACAGGGTTTCGTAGAACAGGATCACTTCGAACAGCTCGCGGTACACCGAGAAGAACGCCAGCATCGCGAAGCCGAAACGCCCGCCACCGCCGACCAGGCTGCTCTTGATGTAGTCCTGCCAGGCCGCTGCGTGGCGCCGGTCGTGCATCCACACGCCAAGCCACAGCACCATCACGCTGGCAAACAGCGCCGTGCAGCCTTCAAGCAATTCACGCTGGGCGCCGCTCACATCAATCACATACGCGGCCAGCGCCCAGGTGGCCAAGCCAGCCAACAGCGCCAGGCCCCAACCGACGTTGACGCTGCGCACCGCCGATTGCTGGCCGGTGTTACGCAGGAACGCGAGGATCGCGGCCAGCACCAGAATCGCTTCCAACCCTTCACGCAGCAGGATCAGCAAACCGGAGATGTAGCTCAACGACCAACTCAGGCCATCGCTGCCGAGCAGACCGGCAGACTCCGTGAGCTTGCCCTTGGCCACGTCCAGGCGCTGTTGCACCTGCTCGATCGGCAAACCGTCCTGCAGCGACTGCCGATAGGCCATCAGGGCCTTCTCGGTGTCCTTGCGCACGTTGGCGTCGACGTTATCCAGCGAACTCTCCACCAGCTCGAAGCCTTCCAGGTACGCGGCTACCGACAGGTCGTAGGCCTGGTCATGGTCGCCGTTGCGGAAGGCAGCGAGGCTCTTGTCCAGGGTCGCGGCGGTGTAGTCGAGCAACTGCGCCGGGCCCCGCTTGACCTGCGGCGGCTGCGCACGCTGGGCGCGGAAGGTCGCGGCAGCAGCTGGGCCGTTGGCGGCCAGCACTTCATTGGGGGTCTGGCGGGCCAGGTCGGCGAGGTTGAACGGTTGCTCGGTTTTCGCCGCAGCCGGATCGGCGGTAAAGCCGGCGATGTAGGTCGCCAGGTCCCAGCGCTGGCGATCATCCAATTGGTCGGCGAAAGACGGCATATCCGTGCCTTCGACGCCCAGGCCGAGGGTGTTGTAGATCGCGTAGAGGCTCAGGCGATCCAGGCGCGCGGCATCGCGCAGGTTGGCCGGCGGTGGCGTCATGCCCACGCTGGCCGGGCCATCACCGGCGCCGGCCGTGCCATGGCACACCGAGCAATGCTGCGCGTACAGCGGTGCGCCGCGCGTGGGGTCGGGCGTGATCGCCGGCGCCTGGCTGACTTCATACGCCACCGCCAACTGGGCACCGAGCTGGCGCGCCTGGCGTGCAACTGCGCCGCCACCCTGGCGGGCGGTTACCGCGGCCAGGAGTTCATCGACACCCTTTACCAGCGCCGCGCGTTCCGGGCGCTGCGGCAACTCTGCGACCAGGCCCTGCAACACGCCGAGAAATTCCAGCTGCTCACTGTATTCGGACTCATCGATGACCTTGCCCGCCTCCACCGTCGGTGGGTAGTCGGCGCCAATGTAGTCCAGCAAATGCAGGGCCTGGGGGGCGCCCTCGGCAGTCGCGGCCAACAGGTTGAAGCTGCACGACATCAGCGCCGGCAACAGCAGCCAGGCGAGAAAACGGAAGGGGGCAGTCATGAATGAATCTCAAAGGGAAATACGAAGTAACACATTGTTAAGCCTTAAAGGATTTGACTCAAGGCGTTAGTGATTTGTCGTTTGCGAGGGCGGGAAATTTCAGCGGCGCAGTAGTGGCATCCGCGTCGAATCATTCAAAGCAAAAAGCCATTGTTTTGCCAGTAATGGCGCTTATAATGCCGCGCCCTGTTAGTGCGAAAGGGAATTTCGTTCCTCGTTTTTATGAGGAATCATCACATCAGCTGAACACTTTCAGGGAAGAAGTTGCATGGCATTTCGCGCCTTACCTCCGCTCGCGCTCGTGGCGGTGACCTTGCTGTCCGGTTGTTCGATGTTCCGCAGCTACGACACCGAGCTGCAAGCCACCAACCAGCAATTGGCCACTGGCAACGTCGACGGCGCCCTGACGCTGCTGGAAAAGAACAACAGCGGCGACGACAAGGACCTGCTGTATTTCTTCGAGAAAGGCGAGTTGCTGCGGGCCAAGGGCGACATCACCGGCAGCCAGACCGCCTGGCGCAGCGCCGACCTGCAAGTCTACAAGTGGGAAGAGTCGGTCAAGTTCGACAGCGAAAAGTACCTCTCCCAGTTCGGCAGCTTCCTGGTCAACGACAAGGTGCGTCGCTACGAAGGCTATGACTACGAAAAGGTCATGCTGACCACGCAGATGGCTCTGAACCTGCTGGCCCTGAACGACTTCGACGGCGCACGCACCGAAATCAAGAAGACCCACGAGCGCGAAGCCGTGATCGCTGACCTGCGCGACAAGGAATACCTCAAGCGCGAAGACGAAGCCCAGCGCGAAGGCGTAACCACCCAGATGAAAGACCTGCGCGGCTACCCGGTGGAGTCCCTCGACGCGCCGGAAGTGGTCGGCCTGAAAAACAGCTACCAGAGTGCGTTCAGCCATTACCTGGCCGGCTTCGTCTACGAAGCCCTGGGTGAAAAAGACCTGGCCGCGCCCGGCTATCGCAAGGCCGCCGAGCTGCGCCCCAACACCAAGCTGCTGGAACAAGCCTTGCTGGACCTGGACAAATCCAAAGTCGGCGCCGACGAAACCGACGTGCTGATCGTGGTCCAGAGCGGCCTGGCACCCGCGCGCGACTCGATTCGCCTGCCGCTGCCGATCCCGATCAATGGCAACCTGGTGATCACCCCGCTGTCGTTCCCGGTAATCAAGGCTGACACCTCCACGGCGACCTTCGCCCAGATCGGCATCGACGGCCAGCAGCAGAACCTCACCGCGCTCAACAGCACCACCGCCATGTCCCGCCGTGCGCTGCGCGATGACATGCCCGGCATTATCCTGCGCACCACCGTGCGGGCCGTCACCCGTGGCGTGGCGCAAAACAACCTGAACAAGACCAACCCGATGGCGGGCCTGGTGCTGGGTATTGCCTCGGCCGTGACCGAAGGCGCCGACACCCGCACCTGGCGCACCCTGCCGGACATGACCCAAGTCACTCGCCTGCGCCTCAAGCATGGCGAACACCAGGTCAGCCTGCCCAACGCCCTGGGCGGCACGCTGGTGACGGTCAAGGCCGACCAGCGTTACCAGGTGATAACACTGCGCGTGGTCGGCAACCAGGTGTTCGCCGGCGGGCTTGCGGCCCATGTGGTGCCGAGCACGCCGCCCCAGGCCATTGCCACCCTCAAACAACCTTAAGGAGCACGCTATGCGTCATTTCATCCTCGGCGCCCTGGCGCTGGTCCTGCTCGCCGGCTGCGCCACCCCGCCGCCGCCGGAGCCTGGCAGCGCCGCGAGCAAAATCGTGGTGATGGGCAAGTTCAAGGGCATCGCCGTCGGCGCCATTCGCGTCGCGCGCGAGAATGGCTTCCTCACCGCCAAGGTGCAGTTGAGCAACATCACCAGCAGCAACCAGATGATGTATTACCGCTTCGCCTGGCTGGGCGCCGATGGCTTCCCGGTGGGCGACGAAGAAACCTGGAAAGTGCTGAACCTGTACGCCAACCAGGCAACCTTCCTGCCGGCCATCGCCAATTTGCCCCAGGCCGCTGACTTCCGTCTCGAAGTCAAAACCCCTTGAGCCGTCCACCCTTTTTGAGAGATTTCCCCATGTTTGCACGCTTCTCGATCCTCGCCGTGGTGGCCGTCCTGGCCAGCGGTTGCGCCAACACCTCGCCGGTACTGGGCGGCAAGAACATCAGCTACGGCGACACCAAGGCCGTGGAACTGGTGACCAACGAGTTCGGCTCCACCGACCTGCAGATGATCGCCGAAAGCATGACTCGCTCCCTGGCCCAGTCCGGCATCCTGCAGGGCCGCCCGGTGGTGCAGGTGTATGACGTGAAGAACAAGACCAGCGAATACATCGACACCCGCGAGATCACCACGTCGATCAAGACCCAGCTGATGAAAACCGGCACCGCGCGCTTCGCCAGCGACAACACCGACATGCAAAGCCAGGTCGACCAGCTCAAGCTGCAGAACCAGAGCGGCCTGTACAAGAAGTCCACCGTGAGCAAGACCGGCAACATGGTCGCCGCCAAGTACCGCCTGGAAGGCTCGATCAGCTCCATCGTCAAGCGCAGCTCGGACTACAAGGACGTGTTCTACAAGTTCAGCCTGCAGTTGATCGACGTCGAGAGCGGCCTGGCCGAATGGATGGACGAAAAAGAAATCCGCAAGACTACGGAGCGCTAAGCAATGCGTGCATGGATCGGCATGATCGGCCTGCTGTGCGCCTTTGGCGCCTCGGCCGCCCCGAAGATCGCGGTGACCGACCTGGCCTATGAGGCGCGGGTCGAGGAATACATTCACCAGGTGTCGGCCAATAACAACTTCCAGGCCAGCGCTTACCACGCCAGCGGGTCCTCGAACTACAGCGAGTACGAAAGCCGTACCAGCTACATCGAGCAGACCGAGCTGCACAAGTTCAGCGGTGATATCAAGGGCGAGATCCTCAAGTCCCGGCAGTTCCAGTTAGTGCAGGGCACGCCCTACACCGCTGACGCCAAGGGTGACGTCTACGACGTGATCAAGCGCATCAAGGCCGGTCACTTCAAGGGCGCGGACTATGTGCTGTTCGGCACGCTGTCGGACATCGACTTTACCCAGGACATCAACGCCCTGGACCACACCAACAGTTACTCGGCGGTGCTGGGCCTGACGCTGGTGGCGGATTTCAGCCTGATCAACACGCGCACCTACGAGATCACCTCGGCGTTCACCGCCATGGGCGAAGGCCAGGACACCAAGCTGGTCAACAACCGTGACGTACGCGTCAGCCTGAACCGACCACGCGTGGTTAAAGAGGTGTCGAAAGCCTTGGGTGAGGATGTTGCGCGGCAGCTGGCCGAACAACTGGGTGGTGGTTATCAGGAACAACCTGGGCAGCCGGCATTGCGCAATAACCTGCCACGGGATGAAGCGCCGAAGATCCTGCGCTGAATAAAAATCCCGCTACCGACATAAAACCAATGTGGGAGCGGGCTTGCTCGCGAATGCGGTGGATCAGTCAATACATCTGGTGACTGACACTGCGCATTCGCGAGC
>NZ_JASCPP010000047.1:0-48143 GCF_029959745.1 Pseudomonas sp. PS01298
ACCACAGATCAAATGTGGGAGTGGGCATGCTCGCGAACGCGGTGGTTCAGTGCCAGAGATGCTGCCTGACACTGCGCATTCGCGAGCACGCCCGCTCCCACAGGTTGAGTTGCATTAATCCAGCCACGACGCAGTAGACCGCCAAGAGCGGATCCACCAGATAATCCCAGTAGTTTTCCGAAGCCTTGAGCCGCAGCGCGAACGCCAGGGTGCCCACCGCCAGCATCCACACCGCCAGCGCATTGCGCAGCCACAGCATCAACAGCGCGGCCGCGCCCACCAGCACAATCATCGGCCGCGGATTGAAGCCCCATCGGTAGGGATCGAAATACGTCAGGCCCAGCGTGGCCGGGTATAGCACCAGGCTCAGCAAGCCAAACAGCAGCAACATTTGCACGTGGTGCTGCCGGTTCAGCGGCTGTACCACGCCCACGCGACTCAAGCCCACCCACGCCAACAACACCAGGGTGCTGATCGCCAGGTCATCGGTAAAACTGCGCACGTACGCCGCCAATGGCAGCTCGTTGATAGGGATAAAACTCACCGCCACCAGCACCGGCAGCAGCCACGGACGCCAGGGTGCGGTGAAGCGCAGCGCGCACAGCAACACAAAGCCCAGCAGTACAAAACTCAAATGCGCCTGCCACATCGAAACCATCAGAGACGCTCCGCCAGCCAGGCTTCGTTGAAGCTGACATGTTTGATAAAGGTGTTATTCCACGAGTACACCAGGTGGTACATGCCGTCCGGGCTGCGGCTGAAGTACGGGTATTCGTATTCGAAATCGCAGCCTTGGGGTTTGCACACGCGGTAGTCGAGGTTGCTGAGAAAACGCTGCTCCAGCGGCAGGCGCCGGGCGCCGCTGGAGGCGCGGAAGCCTTCGCCGATGATCGCCTTATAGGCTTCGGGGGAGAACGGTTGGCCGAGCGGGTCTGGCGACTCATCCAGTTGCACCACGGTGCGCCAGTGGCTGAGCTGGGCGTCGGTGCCGTAGAGGCTGAGTTTGAAACGGCCATCCTCCAGGTCGTTCAGGGCCACCAGCAACCCATCGTCCACCGTGCCCACCGCAGCCAGCGACGAGTTGGGATTGGCCGGCTCCAGCGGGTACGGCTCGCTCCAGGTCTGGCCGGCGTCTTCGGTGCGGCTGGCCAGGACCCGGTGATGGGTGTCGCCGGCGTAGCGCAACATCGCCACGGCGCGCTTGCCGTCCAGCGGCACGATGGTCGGTTGCAGCGAGTGCTTGCCGCGACTGATGCGAAATTTGTCGATCACTGCGCCATCGGCACTCAAGTACAGGTACTCGGCAAACTTGCCCATGAACTCGTGGTACACCGGCAGACCGATCGAGCCGTCGGCATGGAACACCGGGGCGGCGCGCACCAGGGTGCTGATATTGAAGAACGGTGATGTCACCAACTGCCTTGGCGCCGACCAACTGGCGCCGAGGTCCTCCGAGACCATCAGATTGATCGCACTGGCGGCCCAGCCACCGACTGACACCGATACGTAAAACATCCACAGGCGTTTATCCGGCCCGAGGGCGATGACCGGGTTGCCCAGCTTGCGGATATAGCGCTGGGTGCCGTCGCGCGTGCTTTCCCGCGTGGCCAGCACCTGCTCGGCGCCCCATTCGCCGCTGCGCGCATCAAAGCGCGCGGTGCGCACCTGCACATCGGCCGCGCCTTCGCGGGAGCCGGCAAACCACACTGCCATCAAATCGCCGCCGGGCAGGGCGGTGACGGACGAGGAATGCACAAAGTCAGTGAGTTGGGTGGACACGAAGCGGCTGGTGTATTGCGCCGGCGCCGCCACTTTCGCGGGGTTCGGGCTGGCCTCGGCAAACGGTGCCAGCACATGGGGCGGATGGCTTTGCCAGGCCGCGAAGAATACGGCCAGCAGGCTGCAAATCAATAAGGCGGAGCGCATAGGGAACCTGTCGGCAAAAGGATTACTGCGCACGCTCATCCGGCAGGCGCTTCCTGCGACCGCTGAGCATCGATAACGGCAGGTTGTCCCGCACCTGGATACTTTCAAACAGCGCGGCCAGCACATGCACGCAGACCAGGCCAAGAAGCACATTGGCGGCCGTCTCGTGGATTTGCTGGGGCCAATCGGCACCCCATAGCGCATCGACTTCCTGCATCAGGAAGCCGCTGACGCCGAGGGTCAGCAAGGCCAGCAACATCAACAGCATCACCAGCGCACCAATGGGCGAATGACCCAACCGGTGCAGCGGGCGGCGGTTGAGCAGCGAGCGCGCGTGGGCACCCAGTCGTTTCGGCGTGGGCCAAAAGTCCGCCCAACGCGCACTGCGCGGTCCGACAAATCCCCACACCAGCCGTACCAGCAGCCAGGCCATGGCGTAGTAGCCCAGCCAGACATGCCAGTCATCGCCCGCTTCATTGAAGAAGTAATTGGCGACAAAGACCCCGGCGATCGACACATGAAACAGCCTCACCAACGGGTCCCACAGGCGCAGGGATTCGCCTGGCATCAGCCTTTGATCTCAGTCTTCACTGCTTTGCCGGTGACCGGGTCGTGGTAGATCTCGACTTTGCGCTTGTCTTTGTCGAAACCGTAGATCTCGTAGCAGTTGCCGTCGGTGACCTTGAACTTGCTGATTGTGTAGCCTTCGGCCTTGAGCTTGTCCTGGAAGGCTTTCTCGTCTTGCCATTGCGAGCGCTCGGCGGTGGTGCACTGCGGGCCGGCGATGGCCAGGGGGCTGGCGATAATCAGGGACAGCAGGAGAATTTTGCGCATGGAAAAGCTCTCAGCAGAAGTGGGAGGTTTCACAGTGCAAAACCAACCTTAGCGCAACCTTAGTTGGCAACGAGCCGTAACATCTTTGCCGAAATGCCCCGTGTCATAACCCGGCATGATGCCGCCGATTCCTACAGAGATTCCGCTATGCGCCTGCTCCTTGTCGAAGATGATCGTGCCCTCGGCCAGGGTATTCGGGTGGCGTTGGGCGCCGAGGGCTATACCCTCGATTGGCTGCAGGATGGCGTCGCGGCCCTGCATGCGCTGCGCACGGAGAACTTCGATTTGCTGCTGCTCGACCTCGGCCTGCCGCGCCTCGACGGCCTCGACCTGTTGCAGCAACTGCGCGCCGAGCAGCATGACGTGCCGGTGCTGATACTCACCGCCCGCGACGGCACCGCCGAACGCATCGCCGGGCTGGACGCCGGCGCCGACGACTACCTGGTCAAACCCTTCGACGTAGAAGAACTCAAGGCCCGCGTGCGTGCCCTGTTGCGCCGCAGCCAGGGGCGTGCGCAACCGATGCTGGAGCATGCTGGCATCCACCTCGACCCGGCCACCCAGCAAGTGCGCTACCTGGACGAAGACATCATCGTCACGCCGATGGAGTACCAACTGCTGCACCAACTGATGGTGCGCCCCGGCAAGGTGGTGACGCGCGAGCGGCTGTCCCGCGCGTTGTATGGCTGGCAGGACCGCGTCGAGAGCAACACCCTGGAAGTGCTGATTCACAACCTGCGTAAAAAGCTCTCCACCGACCTGATCCGCACTGTGCGCGGTGTCGGCTATGTGCTGGTGCTCAAACCATGAGCTCGGTTCGCGCGCGCATCCTCATCCCCGTCTTGCTGCTGATATTGGCGGGTGACGCCCTGATCAGTTGGCTGGTATTGCGCGACAGCCACCACGAAATCGAAGAGGTCTATGACGCCCAGCTCGCCCAGAGTGCGCGCCTGCTGCAAGGTGTCCTGCGCCAGCGCGATCCCGGCGAAGCGGACTGGGACCGGTTGTACGAGGCGTTTGACCAGGCCATGAGCCGGGTCGGCGTGGAGGGCGTCGCCCATCCTTATGAAACCCGGTTGACCTTCCAGGTATGGCGCACTGACGGCCAGTTGCTGGTGCGCTCCGCCGAAGCGCCGATCCTTGCAGCGCCGCCGACCACATTCGGCTCCCACGACATCCTCGACAACGGCAACGACTGGTGCGCTTTCCTGCTCGCCGATCCGCAACAGGGCTTACTGATCTGGGTGGGCGAGCGCGACGACATTCGCCAGGACCTGATCCAGCGCATCGTGCGCCACACGCTGTGGCCCACATTGATCGGCGTGCCGCTGCTGACGTTGTTGATCTGGCTGGTGATCGGCTGGGGCCTCAAACCGCTGCGCGCGATGGTCTTGTCGATTCGCGGACGCAATACCGACACCTTGCAACCGCTGCACCTCAAGCCCCTGCCGACTGACCTTGAGCCCATGCAAACCGCACTCAACCGACTGCTGGTCCAAGTGGACGACCTGCTCGAGCGCGAGCGCCGCTTCATCGCCGATGCCGCCCATGAACTGCGTACACCCTTGGCGATCCTGCGTATCCACGCCCAGAACGCGCAAAGCGCCGCGACTCCGGAGCAACAGCGCGAGGCCCTGGATTTCCTGGTCAATGGCGTCGACCGCGCCACCCGTATTGGCAGCCAGCTGCTGACCATGGCGCGCATCGAACCGCAACTGAACAACCCCAAGCGCATCCCCGTGCAACTCACCGAACTGGTGCGCGAAGAACTCGCCGAACTGACCCCGCTGGCCATGGAGCGCGGCGTGGAACTGGTGCTCGAAGGCAATGAAGAGTGCTGGGTCGAAACCGAGCCGGTGGCACTGGCCATCGCCCTGCAAAACCTGGTGACCAACGCGCTGAACTTTTCCCCTGCGGGCAGCGAAGTAAAAGTGGTGATTGGCACCGATTGCCTGAGCGTGGAGGATGAGGGGCCAGGTATCGACGAGGCGGAGTTGGCGCGCCTGTTCGAACGCTTTTACAGCCGCGGCAATGCCAACGGCGCGGGGCTGGGACTGGCGATTGTCGAGATGATCGTCGGCAAGATCGGCTGCCGCCTGGCATTGCATAACCTGGAGCAAGGCGGGTTATGTGCGCGGCTGGTGTTCAGCGTGCGCTGATGCACCGCTTTCGCAGCCTCGCTAAGGCTCGACAACTCCCACAGGTGAGCTTCATCGCGTCGGATATTGCGATCACACAGGGGATTGAAATAAGGGTGACACCGCCAATCCCCTGTGGGAGTTGTCGAGCTTCAGCGAGGCTGCGAAAGGATCACCTCGGTATGCCTGCCAGACCTGCGCATTTGCATCGCCGCCTTCCCGAAGTGTGACGGCTCGCCGTTTCAGTGCGGAACAATCCGTTTAAACTCGGGTCCAGTCATCACTCACTCTCACCTTGATAAGGACATCCTCCCGTGAAGCGAATCGCGCTGCTCTCCCTCGCCCTGGCCTTGGGCGCCTGCCAATCCAACCAACGCGACTCATCGCCCAGCCTGCTCAAGGACGGTATCCAACTGCGCCAGAAAACCGTGGCCGTGGATGCGGATCATGCCAAGGTCATCATGAAGGCCAGCGGTGGCACCAACCCTGTCGAATTCGCCGTGCGCCGCGAAGGCGACCCCGACCAGCGCCTGGAAACCCTCGGCACCGTCATGGACACCGGCGAAGGCAAAGTCTTCAACTGGATCGCCAAGCTCAACCAGACCGTCGCCAGCGCCGTGTTCAAGCGTTTTCCGCAGCTGGAACTCCAAGCGGATCCAGGCAAGAAACTCACCGTCTCCAGTTCAGCGAGAAGCCAGGGCAACGGTGCTTACTACAGCTGCGGCCCGGTGATGAGCACGTTCAGCCCGGAAAAGGCCAAGGTGTATCTGGTTGAGTTCCAGTTCAGGCTCAATAGTGCGGCGTGTGCCCAGCAGGTGTTTGATATTACGGATCCGGCGAATCGGGTGTTGATTGGAGGGGAAGGGAGTGAGGCGAAAGAGGGCTAAGCGAAGTTGATTAAACGGTGGGTTTTGCCCACCGTTTGCGTGGTAAAGGGTGGCCAGGTGCCTTGCCATCGGAAGGAAATTTGGTAGTCGAGGCGGTCGGGTTCGATCATGTGCTGGAAGTACGGCTGAATAATCGTTATCCAGTTAGGTTGAACGTTGAATACGTCGGCGTATATCGCGGTTTCTTCGCCTAAACCCAAGGTTTCAAAAACACTGTCTGGATCTGCGATATCCGCTGAATACTCATCCGCCTTCAAATCATTGCTGTGTTTTTCGTACCATCGCAGTCTGATTTTCATCAGCATTTTGGAAGCCTCTCTCTATCGGCGATTGCGGCACTTTTGGTGAAGACGCAACCGGGATATCTGGTGTGTATGGGGGACTGGTAGTGAGATGAAGGCGAGTTAAGTGGACGGACCAAATAAATGTGGATGCTGTGCTCGGAAGGACTTGAAGGTTTGATACTTCCAACGCTCTGTGCCAGGGGCTTCATCGGTCGTGCTGACTTCGCCGAAGTACCAATGCTCTGACTCGAAGACGGTTCCTTCTTCGTCCTCGTGGATGAAGTGAAAGCCAACTTCGTGGAGGCCTGGCGGAACCACCAACTCCCATTCGCGGGCAAGGCTTTGGCCGATGATGCGGGTTTGGCGAAAGTACTCGTAGTCAAAGGGCTGGGTGTGGCCGAGATGGCGAGCTTTTTCGGTGTAGACACAGACTCGGCTTGAGAACATGTCCGGGACCATGATGCAGGCGACAATCCAGCACTCAGGGTCACCGTCTGATCGTGCTTCAACCAGGTGACCTGCAACCTTGATCATCTGTTGAGCGCAATGCGCCAGAATTTCCGGTGTGGTTTGATTGCCTTCAACAAGGTTTTCAATAACTGGGATTTTTAGGTTGATGTAGTCGGGTCGCAGCGGTAACTCTTCGTAAAAACAGCCTTCGAAACTGTCTGCCCAGCGGGTCAGAGCTCTGAGGTGCCTGGGGATGTTGCGGAGTTTTTTGTTTGTGAGTGACAGTCTGCGCATTCAGCTGAATTCTCGAAGTCTGTGTTATTCGTTTGCATCTTCGTAATCAAACGCGATGAAGTAGTCGCTTTCTGAAAGAGCAATTTCATGAGAAAAACGTGCCTGTATCAGTGGTAGCCACTCCCTGCGCAACTCAAACATCCCGTTATTGACATCTTCGGCTGTCGACAATCCAAGCTCGGAAATCGCGGAATAGTCGTCTCCCATATCCGCCGAGTGCTCCGCGCCACGTAACTGCTCTGTGGTTCTGTCGAACCACTCCAATCTCACTTTTAGTCCCATGTAGCCCTCACAGGTATTTTCTGATATTTCGTTTTTTCTTCGGTTCTTTTAGCTGCTCGCCGGTTACGTGGCTGAACGCCCCTAGATGGCTCCCATCACTTGCTAGATAAACTTCCAACTCCCCATGTTGAGAGTCCCACTCATAGATTCTCCGGCCTTTTTCCTCAATCCAACGCTCTCTTAACCCGGCGCCTCCCTGTCTGGGAGTCATGGGTTTTGCTTTGATCAGGCCTGCAAAGCCAATAATTTGTTCGGTATTAGGCGCCTTGTGGTACTTGTGATCCCCAGCCTTGACACTGACAACCACATACAGCGGCCGAACCCCCGACTCCACCGGGAACACCAGAATAAAATCCCGATACTCCGGCGGATAAATCGGGTTCACCAGAATCTGTGCGGCCTTCTGCGTCGGCGGATAAATCCAGATTGCCGGCGCTTGCGGCGCGGCCTCCAAGGCTGGAATGCCCAGCGTGTCACTTGGATCAACGGCGGGCGTCCAGATCAGCTCCACGCCTTCGTCCAAATCCGCCACAAACTGATCGCCACGGGTTTGAAACTGCACGACATCAATCATCTGCCAATCGGCATGGTTACCCGTGTAAAACCCATACCCCTTGAGCGTACCGTCCTCGCGTTGCTCAATATGCAACCGCATCTGCGACCGCGCCCGCTGCATCGAACGCAGCTGCTCCTCGCTGTAGAGCGCGCTATCACCGAGCTCCGACGGCCAGGCCAGCGCCACCAACCCCGTCAATAAACCTCCGGCGACGGACCCGACGGCAGTGGCTGCCGACTCCAAAACCGCCGAACGCAACGCCAACTGCCCGAGGCCAGCGGGCAATGTGCTGCCGCTGATCTTGCGCAAGGCAACTGCGCCCCGGCTGTCCACCTCACGCCCACCCAGCAGGCTTAGATGGCCATACTCCTTGACCAACTCCAACGGGACATACCCCGCAGGGTTGAAGTAATGGGTGATGCCGTCAGGCAGTTGGCAGGGCTTGATGAAAACGCAGCCGCAAGGTTTGGCTAACGTGGGTACCGGGGCAGGGGTTGGCTCGAAAAAATCAACCGTCGGCGAATACGGCACACGCAATGGCTGCGGAATCAGGATGCGCTGTTTGAGTTGCTCTGCTTCGGTAGGGGGATAAAAGCGTTCTGACATGAGCGGCTCACTTCCTTGTGCGAGGAAGTGAGCCTACGGAGGCGAATCAGCGCCTGATACGCGCTTTGTTCGATGAGTTGCGTGGGAAAGTTCAGCGGCTTACCAGCGGCCCTCAGCACTGATACTTGAGCCCACCATCAGATGGCATGGGTCACCGCTGAAGTAGGTATTGTACCGCCCATACCCGCTGTAATACTGGCGGTCGAACACGTTATTCAGTGACCGATGCACTCAGGTGCTTGTCGATGTCATAGCGCGCCAGCAGGCCCACCACTGCGTAGCTGCCTTCCTTGGCGTAAGCAATGAAGAACCTTGGGACGCCAAGGTCTTTTTTTGTCCGCGGATCAGCCCAGCAGATGCTTGGAAATCAACCGCGAGATTTCCACGATCGACGTCTTCCCTGTGAACTCAAACCTCACTTTCCCCAGCGACGAAAAGTAAATCTCCAACTCCGAATCCAGGTCAAACGTCCCGGATGTCTCCACCGAATACGCGACGATGTTTTTATACGGCAGCGACGTGAAGTCCTTCTTGCTGCCGGTAATCCCCTGCACGTTGACCGCAATAATCCGCTTGGTGGTGAACACCACGCCGTCGCGCATGGCCTTGTAGGCGTCGATCACTTCTTCACCGTCGAGCAGCAGGGCCGAGACGCGTTCGGCGTATTCGTTGTTTTGCTTGAGCTTGAAGAAACCTTTGTTGTTGAAGTCGATCATGGGCCGGTCCTTAGATAAGTAGTGCCGTGGGTGTATGACGTTTTGCTCGCGGATCTGTATCTAACGCGCGCATTTTGAACGCCCTACCATGGCGTCCAACCCTGCAACGTTGGCCAAATGTTTCACGTCGACAGAACAATACCCCAGGAGCCGAAGAATGCCTGAACTGTCCAGCTGGCTGGCCTATGCGCTGATTTCACTCGGCATGGTGCTGACGCCCGGCCCGAACATGATTTACCTGATTTCTCGGTCGATCTGCCAGGGACGAACGGCGGGGTTTATCTCGCTGGGCGGCGTGGCGCTGGGGTTTGTGGTGTACATGCTGTGCGCGGCATTGGGGATAACGGCCTTGGTGATGGCAGTGCCATTTGCCTACGACGCCCTGCGCTTCGGCGGTGCGCTTTACCTGGTTTACCTGGCCTGGCAGGCGATCAAACCGGGTGGTCGTTCGCCGTTCCAAGTGCAGAGCCTGCCCCAGGACAGCCCGCGCAAGCTGTTCACCATGGGCCTGGTGACCAACCTGCTGAACCCCAAGGTGGCGGTGATGTATCTGTCGCTGCTGCCGCAGTTCATCGATCCGAACGGCCATGGCAGTGTGTTGGCGCAATCCTTGGTGTTGGGCTTTACGCAGATCTTCATCAGCGTGAGCGTCAACGCGGTGATTGCCACGATGGCGGGCTCCATCGCGGTGTTTTTCGTCACCCGGCCGGGTTGGCAGGTGGTGCAGCGCTGGCTGATGGGCTCGGTGCTGATGGGGCTGGCGGTGCGGATGGCGGTGGAGGGGCGGCGCTAGGTTGGCTTACTGGATGTCTTTAAGGTAATCCTTGAGGGCATTCAGCGGTGCCGGCAGTTCATCAAGCTGACCCACGCTTTGCACATCAGCCGCCAACCGTTGCAGTTCGCGACCCATCACCGTATTGGCGCCGCCCAATGCCTCAAGTGCCTGGTCAACACAGTCCGCTATCTTGGATTGAATAGCCGCCAGGTTTCCCTGGCGCACCAGCAGCCCAAACACTTCGCGCTCATACCCATCCATCACCAGGTCATCCCGCAAAACCGGGCTGCCGCCGTCCGTCTCGTGCACCAGTTTCAGTGCAAAGAGCGCAACCGCTTCCAGCGTCAATTCCATGGTTTCGGTGCCTCTGTTTTTTGGGGGGAGGGCGATGATCACTGTTCTTTGGTCGAAAAAAAAGACCTGGGTGCAGGAGTCAGCTACCAGGCTGGATAGGGCCGGCGGCATTGATATCGGCGCAGTCTCGGAAAGACAGGGATAAACGCATTCTTTACTTGATGGCTGCAACTCGCCGATACTAGGATGAGATCAGTTCTCAAATGCATCTATCTATCAGGCCGAGGCTTTCCGTGTCGTCGTCATCCACTCCCCCAGTGCCTCACGTCGATGTTCGCACCTTGTATGTCAATCATCACGCGTGGCTGCTGGGTTGGTTGCGCAAGCGAATGCGCCATGGCGACCACGCTGCCGACCTGGCCCACGATATCTTTGTGCAGATCCTCGGCAAGCCGGAACAATTGCAGGAACTGCGCCAGCCGCGTGCCTGGTTGAGTACCGTGGCGCGTGGCGTACTGGTGGATCGGGTTCGCAGGCAGCGGATCGAGCGAGCCTACCTGCAGGCCATTGCGCACCTGCCGGAAGCCGAGGTGCCATCGCCCGAGTCGCAGTTGATTCTGTTGGAAACACTGTCTCGCGTAGATGCATTACTCAATGGCCTCCTCCCCAAGGTGCGCATGGCCTTCCTGATGTCGCGCCTCGAGGGCCTCAGCTACAAGGAAATCGCTGAGCGCCTGGCCGTCAGTCTCAGCTCGGTAGAGAAGTACATGGCCAGCGCCATCCGCCACTGCTACCTGGCCCAACGATGAGCCTTCACTCTCTTCCCGAACTCCCAGACGCTGTGCTCGACCAGGCCATCGGCTGGCTGGTCAGGATCGAGTCCGGTGGCTCGAATCCCGAGTTGCTGGAGGCCTGCCAACGCTGGCGTCAAGCCGATGTGATGCATGAAGCCGCCTGGCAAGCATTGCGCAAAAGCGACGCGGCTTTCCAGGGCTTGGCCGCTTTACCCGGCACAGTAGCGCTGGATACCCTACAAAGCCTGAACAGTGGTCGCCACAGCCGGCGCCACGCGATCAAGTTGCTGGGGATGGGGCTTGTGGTCAGTGGTGTGGCCGGCTGGTCGCTGCGTGAAAGCACGTGGGTACCCTGGGGAGCGGACTATGCCACCGGGGTCGGCGAGCGACGCCAGTTCATGCTCAATGATGGCACCCGCCTGCAATTGAACACCGCCAGTGTGGTGGACGTTCAATTCACTGCCCAGCACCGACTGATCGGACTACGCCGTGGCGAAATTTTCATCGATACCGGCAAGGACAACGCCGCGCCGGACGGGCGCCGCAGCTTCTGGGTCAGCACCCCGCACGCACGTTTGCAGGCCATCGGAACCGCTTTCGCCGTGCGTGACGACCATCAGGGCACGCGAGTGCGTGTAGAAGACGGTGTGGTGGCTATTCATGGCCAAGGTGAGCCGGTCTTGATCGCTGCCGCCGAGGAATATGTGATCGATGCCAACGGCAGTCACCGTGTCGACGTAAGCAGCATTAACGCCAGTGCGTGGACACGTGGCCAGTTGGTGGCCAAACGCATGCTGCTGCGCGACCTTGCCGCCGAACTGGCGCGTTATCGTCACGGCTGGCTGCGCTGTGATCCGGATATTGCGCAACTGGAAGTATCCGGCGTATTCCAGCTTGATGACATTGACCGGGCCCTGAGTGCATTGAGCGATTCGTTGCCCGTACGTGTTGAACGTTTTACCCCGCTCTGGACCCGCATCGTTGCCCGTTAAACGCGATGAGAAAAAATCTCAAAAACGTTTACGGGTTTCTCCGAGCCCTTCGACAGACAGGAAATACATTCAGTCATTCGAAAGGAGCTCAGCGTCCATGTCCTCTGCCTTTAATTTCCCTCAGCCGCTCCAGCGCAGTGCGCTTGCGCTTACCCTGCGTAGTGTTTTGCTGGCCGGTGTGACCAGCCTGCCCCTGGCCAGTTTTGCGGTGCAGGCAGAAAACGTCGACAGCCGTCATTACGATTTGGCGGGCGGGCCGCTGGACGACTCGCTCAATCGCTTTGCACAGGTTGCCGGTATCAGCCTTCCCTTTGATCCGGCGTTGGTGCAAGGCAAACGCGCGCCGGCGCTGCGTGGTGATTATGGCGTACACGAAGGCCTCAACCGCCTGCTCGTCGACAGTGGCCTGGCGGCTATTCGGACTGCCAGTGGCAACTATTTGCTGGTCGCGCGCACCCGCGACAGTGATGCACTCGAATTGGGCGCTACCACCATCAGCGGCCTGAGCCTCGGGGCAGCCACTGAGAACAGTGGTTCCTACACCACTGGGGTCATGCAGACCGCAACCAAATTGCCGTTGTCCCTGCGCGAGACCCCGCAATCCGTGACGGTGATTACGCGCCAGCGCATGGATGACCAGGCCATGCGCAGTCTCGATGATGTCGTCCAGGCCACCCCGGGGCTACGAATGTCGGCTGCGCGCCCGGCCAACAGCGAGTTTTTCGCCCGCGGCTTTCCTATCACCAATATTATGTTCGATGGCCTGCCGACCACTTACAACGCCGACTGGGTCGCCACCGCCGATCTGGCGCCTTACGACCGTGTCGAAGTAGTCCGTGGCGCCACCGGCATGATGCAAGGCGCCGGCAACCCGTCGGCAGCCATCAACATGGTGCGCAAGCGTCCCACCAAAGAGTTCCAGGCCAGTATCACCGGCAGTGCCGGCAGTTGGGACAACTATCGCAGTGAGTTGGATGTGTCCGGCCCGGTTACTGACAGCGGCAGCGTGCGAGGCCGTTTTGTGGGTGCCTACCACGACAAGGACAGCTATCAGGATTACGCAGGGCGTGAGCGCGGCGTGTTCTACGGCGTCACCGAGTTTGACCTGACCGACAGCACCACCCTCACCGTGGGTGCATCCGATCAGAACGACAATAACAACATCAATTGGGGCGGCTTACCGGTGAACCCGAACGGCAGCCACATGGGCTTCTCCCGTTCCAAATCGTTCGGCTACAGCTGGTCGCACCAGGACATCGATAACAAAACGCTGTTTGTCGAGCTCGACCAGCGTTTCGACAACGACTGGCGCCTGCATGCAGGGGCGTCGAAAAACTGGTCTGACTTCAAGTTGGTGGGTGCGGTCCTGGAACGTAACAACGACACGACCTACCGGCAAAGAGTGTTCAACCAAGGGCGTGACTACGACCAGTCCACCTATGATTTCTTTGCCAGCGGCCCCTTCGCCCTGATGGGGCGTCAGCATGAGCTGGTAGTCGGCGCCAGCAAGCGCCAACTCAAGACCGAGGCCGTGGGTGGCACGACCTTCATCAATAATATCGACATCAACCATTTCAACCCGAATACGCCCCGGCCGTTCGTTCCCGATATCTATTCCATCAACGACAAGGTCGATCAAGAGGGCCTATACGTCACCACGCGCTGGAATCTCGCCGACCCGCTGAAAGTCATTCTCGGCGCGCGCCTGGACTGGTACGACTCGACCTCGATCTATAACGAGACCAACGACCAGTACTACACTTCGGGCAAAACCAAGGAAACGCGCCACGTCACCCGTTATGCCGGCTTCATCTACGACCTGGACGACAACCACTCCTTCTACGCCAGCTACACCGACATCTTCCAGCCCCAGAGCGAAAAGAACAGCGACGGCGCCGGGATCAAGCCCATCACCGGCGAAAACTACGAAGTGGGTATCAAGGGCGAATACTTCGGTGGCGCACTGAACGCCAGTGCCTCGCTGTTCCAGATCGACCAACTGAACCGCGCGGCGGAAGTGGCGGACGCCAGCACCTGCCGGGTTATTCCTGTCGGCGCCTATGGCTGTTACGAAGCCGCTGGCAAAGTTCGCAGCCAGGGTATCGAGCTGGAGATCAACGGTGCACTGACGCCAAACTGGCAGGTCGGCGCCGGTTACACCTTCGCTCAGGCGAAGTACAAAAAGGATGCGGACAGTTCCAAGGAAGGCACCCTGTTCGACACTGACGTGCCTCGCCACATGTTCAAGGCCAGCACCACCTACCACCTGCAGGGTGATCTGAACAAGCTGCGTGTCGGTGCAAACGTCTACAGCCAGAGCAGTACCTTCAATAAAGGCCGTAACGTTTTCGGCAACTACCATATCGAACAGGAGGCCTATGCGTTGGTGGGGCTGATGGCTGGCTACCAGGTCAGTAAACACCTCGACACCCAACTGAACATCAACAACGTGTTCGATAAAAAGTACTACCAGGGGATTGCCAGTAACTCTACGTGGAGTCCGTACGATGTGTATGGTGATCCGCGTAACTTTACGGTCACTGCCAAGTACACTTTCTGATTGGAGGGGGGCTGGCGTGATCGCCCGTAGCCAGCTCCCACAGGAGACTGCATTTCAAGGTAGCGACGGCGGCGACCGGTCATTTCGCGGGCTGGCCACTTTTCTACAGACGAAAAAAAAGACCTTGAATTTCAAGGTCTTTTTTTAAGATGGTGCCCCGAGGGAGACTCGAACTCCCACTCCTTTCGAAAACGGATTTTGAATCCGCCGCGTCTACCAATTCCGCCATCAGGGCTCAATGGCGGCGAAGTATAGAGAGGTGATTACCGTTGGTCAATCACGTTTCATGGTCAATTTTGACTATTTCCGCTAGACTTCCCGGCCCTGCTAGACGAACCCCATCATGCGCGTTGCTGACTTTACTTTTGAGCTCCCTGATTCGCTGATCGCTCGCCATCCTTTGGCCGAGCGTCGCGCCAGTCGACTGCTGACCCTGGACGGGGTGAGCGGTGCCCTCGCACACCGTCAATTCACTGATTTGCTTGAGCATTTGCGCCCTGGCGATCTGATGGTGTTCAACAATACCCGGGTGATTCCGGCACGGCTGTTTGGCCAGAAAGCGTCCGGCGGCAAGCTGGAAATTCTGGTGGAGCGGGTGCTGGATAGCCATCGCGTGCTGGCCCATGTGCGCTCCAGCAAGTCGCCGAAACCGGGCTCGAGCATCCTCATCGATGGTGGTGGCGAAGCCGAGATGGTCGCGCGTCATGATGCGCTGTTCGAGCTCAAGTTCGCCGAAGAGGTGTTGCCGATGCTGGAACGCGTCGGCCATATGCCGTTGCCTCCTTATATAGACCGCCCCGACGAAGACTCGGACCGCGAGCGCTATCAGACGGTGTATTCCCAGCGCCTCGGCGCCGTGGCTGCACCGACTGCCGGGCTGCATTTCGACCAGCCGCTGCTGGATGCGATCGCCGCCAAGGGCGTCGAGACCGCCTATGTGACCCTGCACGTGGGGGCCGGCACGTTTCAGCCGGTGCGTGTGGATAAGATCGAAGATCACCATATGCATAGCGAATGGCTGGAAGTCAGCCAGGAAGTCGTGGACGCGGTTGACGCGTGCAAGGCACGCGGCGGGCGGGTGATTGCGGTGGGCACCACCAGCGTGCGTTCCCTGGAGAGTGCAGCGCGTGATGGCGTGCTCAAGCCGTTCAGCGGCGACACCGATATCTTCATTTACCCGGGCCGGCCGTTCCATGTGGTCGATTGCCTGGTCACCAACTTCCATTTGCCGGAATCCACGCTGTTGATGCTGGTGTCGGCATTTGCCGGTTATCCCGAGACCATGGCCGCTTATCAAGCCGCCATCGATAACGGATACCGTTTTTTCAGCTACGGTGATGCGATGTTTATCACCCGTAATCCGGCGCCGCGCGGCCCAGAGGAACAACTATGAGTCGTATGTCGTTTGAACTGCTCGCCACCGACGGCAAAGCCCGTCGGGGTCGCCTGACTTTCCCGCGCGGCACCGTCGAGACCCCGGCGTTCATGCCCGTGGGCACCTACGGCACCGTCAAGGGCATGCTGCCGCGTGACATCGTCGCCACCGGCGCGGAAATCATCCTCGGCAACACCTTCCACCTGTGGCTGCGCCCAGGCACGGAAGTGATCAAGAAGCACGGCGACCTGCATGACTTCATGAAGTGGCAAGGCCCGATCCTGACCGACTCGGGTGGTTTCCAGGTGTTCAGCCTGGGCGCCATGCGCAAGATCAAGGAGGAGGGCGTGACCTTCGCCTCGCCGGTGGACGGTTCCAAGGTGTTCATGGGCCCGGAAGAGTCGATGCAGGTGCAGCGTGACCTGGGCTCCGACATCGTGATGATTTTCGACGAGTGCACGCCGTACCCGGCCGATGAAGACGTCGCGCGGATTTCCATGGAGCTGTCCCTGCGTTGGGCCCAGCGCTCGAAGAATGCGCATGGCGACAACACTGCCGCACTGTTCGGTATCGTCCAGGGTGGCATGCACGAAAGCCTGCGCAAACGCTCGCTCGAAGGCTTGGACAAGATTGGCTTTGACGGCCTGGCCATCGGCGGTTTGTCGGTGGGCGAGCCCAAGCACGAAATGATCAAGGTGCTGGATTACCTGCCGGGCCTGATGCCGGCTGACAAACCTCGTTACCTTATGGGCGTTGGCAAACCCGAGGATCTCGTAGAGGGTGTGCGCCGCGGTGTGGACATGTTCGATTGCGTGATGCCAACCCGTAATGCCCGCAATGGGCATCTGTTCATCGATACAGGCGTGCTGAAGATCCGTAACGCGTTCCATCGCCATGATGATTCGCCGCTGGATCCCACCTGTGATTGCTACACCTGCCAGAACTTCTCCCGTGCTTATCTGCACCATCTGGACAAGTGTGGGGAAATGCTGGGTAGCATGTTGAATACCATCCACAATTTGCGTCACTACCAAGTCCTGATGGCTGGTTTGCGCGAGGCTATTCAACAGGGTACATTGGCCGCCTTCGTCGATGCCTTCTATGCCAAGCGCGGGCTCCCTGTGCCGCCCTTGGACTGAGTTTTCCGACCCTAAGATTCACTATTTGCAACTGGAGTGCTAAATGAGCTTTTTTATCTCTAACGCCATGGCTGATGCCGCTGCGCCTGCCGCTGCCGGTCCTATGGGCGGTGGTTTCGAGTGGATTTTCCTGGTCGGCTTCCTGGTCATCTTCTACCTGATGATTTGGCGTCCACAGGCCAAGCGCGCCAAAGAGCAGAAGAACCTGCTCGGCAGCCTGCAGAAAGGTGATGAAGTTGTGACCACCGGCGGCATCGCTGGCAAGATCACCAAGGTTTCCGACGCTTTCGTGGTTCTGGAAGTCTCCGACACCGTAGAAATGAAGTTCCAGAAGGGCGCCATCGCCGCCACGCTGCCTAAAGGCACGCTCAAAGCGATCTGAGTAACAACCTTTACCAATCGACGGGGCGCGCAAGGCGCCCCGCGTTATAAGCGGGCGGCGTGATGCTGAACAAATACCCTCTGTGGAAATACGTACTGATCCTGGCGGTGCTGGCGATCGGTTTTATTTATTCCGCTCCCAATCTCTATCCTGATGACCCGGCGATCCAGATCACTGGCGCCAGCACTTCGCTGCAAGTCAATCAGGCTGACCTGGAACGCGCGAGCAAGGCACTGACCGACGCTGGCATCCAGGTTAAAGCGGCAACGTTGGCGGCTGATGCGAAGGGCGGCTTGCTGCGCCTGACCAAGGCAGAAGACCAATTGCCGGCCAAAGACGTTGTGCGCAAGGTCATGGGTGATGACTACGTCGTCGCGCTGAACCTGGCACAGACCACGCCGACCTGGTTGCGCAAGATCGGCGCGCACCCGATGAAGCTGGGCCTGGACTTGTCCGGTGGTGTGCACTTCCTGCTGGAAGTCGACATGGACAAAGCCCTCGACGCTCGCCTGAAAGTCTACGAAGGCGACGTGAAGAGCCTGCTGCGCAAAGAGAAGTTGCGTTATCGCAGCCTGCCGCAGCTCAACGGTGCCATCCAGCTGGGCTTCTCTGACGAAGCTTCGCGCGAACAGGCCCGTGCGCTGATCCGCAAGAATTTCAACGATTTCGACATCGTGCCGGCTGACCTCAATGGCCAGGCTGTACTGCGTCTGGCGATGACCCCAGCCAAGCTGGCGGAAATCCGCGAATACTCCATCAAGCAGAACTTGACCACGGTACGTAACCGCGTCAACGAGCTGGGTGTGGCCGAGCCGATCGTTCAGCGCCAGGGTGCCAACCGCATCGTGGTTGAGCTGCCGGGCGTGCAGGACACTGCTGAAGCCAAGCGTATCCTGGGCAAGACTGCCAACCTGGAATTCCGTCTGGCGGCTGAGCCGGGTGCTACCCGCGCGACTGCCGAAGAGTTCGAGTTCCGCGAAGGCAACCGTCCTCCAGCGCTGATCGAGCGTGGCTTGATCATCACCGGTGACCAGGTGACTGACGCCAAGGCCGGTTTCGGCGAGCACGGTACCCCTGAAGTGAACATCCGCCTGGATGGCCACGGCGGCGAACTGATGAGCCGCGCCACGCGCAGCAACGTCGGTCGCAGCATGGCGGTTATCTTCATCGAGCAACGCCCGGTGACCACCTACACCAAGCAGATCGTCAACGGCGTCGAGAAAGACGTGCCGGTACAGACCTTCAAGGAAGAGAAGAAGATCATCAGCCTGGCGACCATCCAGTCGCCGCTGGGTGCTCAATTCCGTATCACTGGCCTGAACGGCCAGGGTGAGTCCTCGGAGCTGGCCCTGTTGCTGCGTGCCGGTGGCCTGGCTGCACCGATGTACTTCGCTGAAGAACGTACCATCGGCCCGAGCCTGGGTGCCGACAACATCACCAAGGGTATCGACGCGGCCTTGTGGGGCATGCTGTTCGTGTCGCTGTTCATCATCGCCATCTACCGTTTCTTCGGCATCATCGCCACCGTGGCCCTGGCGGGCAACATGGTGATGCTGCTGGCCCTGATGTCGCTGCTGGGCGCTACACTGACCCTGCCAGGTATCGCCGGTATCGTACTCACCATGGGTATGGCGGTAGACGCCAACGTGCTGATCTTCTCGCGGATTCGTGAAGAGATCGCCGCCGGCATGACTGTGCAGCGTGCAATCAACGAAGGCTTCGGCCGGGCATTTACCGCGATTCTCGACTCCAACCTGACCACCTTGCTGGTCGGCGGGATTCTCTTTGCCATGGGCACCGGCCCGGTCAAAGGTTTTGCGGTGACCATGTCCCTCGGTATCTTTACCTCGATGTTCACGGCCATCATGGTGACCCGCGCAATGGTCAACCTGATCTTTGGCGGGCGTGACTTCAAGAAGTTGTGGATTTAAGGGGCTGCCATGTTACGTACAATCAACTTCATGGGCGTTCGCAACGTTGCGTTCGGCGTCACCGTGCTCCTTACCGTTCTGGCGTTGTTCAGCTGGTTCCATAAGGGCCTGAACTACGGTCTGGACTTCACCGGCGGTACGCTCATCGAGCTGACCTACGAGAAGCCGGCCGACGTCACCCTGGTGCGCAACGAGCTGGTCAAGGCCGGCTATCACGAAGCCATCGTGCAGAGCTTCGGTGCCACCACCGATCTGCTGGTGCGTATGCCGGGCGAAGACCCGCAACTGGGTCACCAGGTCGCCGAAGCCTTGCAGAAGGTCGGCGGTGACAACCCGGCGTCGGTCAAGCGCGTCGAGTTCGTCGGCCCGCAGGTCGGTGAAGAGCTGCGCGACCAGGGCGGCCTCGGCATGCTGATGGCGCTGGTCGGCATCATGATCTACCTGGCGTTCCGCTTTCAGTGGAAATTCGGTGTCGGCGCGATTGTGTCGCTGATCCACGACGTGATCGTGACCGTGGGCATCCTGGCGTACTTCCAGATCACCTTCGATCTGACCGTGCTCGCGGCGGTACTGGCGATCATTGGCTACTCCCTCAACGACACCATCGTGGTATTCGACCGGGTTCGTGAGAACTTCCGGGTACTGCGCAAGGCGTCGTTGATCGAGAACATCAACGTTTCTACCACCCAGACCCTGTTGCGGACCATGGCGACGTCGATTTCCACCCTGCTGGCGATCGCGGCACTGATGATCTTCGGCGGCGACAACCTGTGGGGCTTCTCCCTGGCGCTGTTCATCGGCGTTCTGGCGGGTACCTACTCGTCGATCTACATCGCCAACGTGGTGCTGATCTGGCTGAACCTCAACAGCGAAGACCTGATCCCTCCTGCTGCGACTGGCAAGGAGGTCGACGACCGCCCTTGATGGGCGCTTGTTGATCTGCTGTTACAAAGAAGGCACGAGTATTGAACTCGTGCCTTTTTTTTTGCTCCAAGGCTGGGTATAGCGCGGATCTTTCGGTCCGTTTGTGATGGTCAGGAGGTTCACGTGAACAAGTCGTTGCTGGTTGGTGCGGTATTGGGTGCTGTCGGTGTGACTGCCGGGGGTGCTGTTGCCACCTACAGCCTGGTGAAAAGCGGCCCTGAGTATGCGCAAGTGCTGGCGGTGCAGCCGGTAAAAACCCAGATCAAAACCCCGCGCGAGGTCTGCAAGGACGTCGCAGTGACCCGGCAAAAGCCGGTTCAGGATCAACACCAGATCGTCGGTACAGTAGTCGGCGCACTGGCCGGTGGCCTGTTGGGCAACCAGGTCGGTGGTGGTAATGGCAAGAAGCTGGCTACTGTAGCCGGCGCGGTCGGTGGCGGTTACGCCGGTAACAAGGTTCAGGAAGGCATGCAGAACCGCGATACCTACACCACCACTCAAACCCGTTGTAACACCGTCAATGACATCAGCGACAAGGTGGTCGGTTATGACGTGCGTTACAACCTGGATGGCAAGGAAGGGTCTGTGCGCATGGACCGTGATCCGGGTGGCCAGATTCCAGTCGATAAAGAAGGTCGGCTGATCCTGGGTCAGAACCAGCAGTAATTGATAAGCCTGGCACTGATCCAGATGTAGGGGGTGGCTTGCCTGCGATTGCGCTGGGTCAGCAGCTGATTAGCTGGCTGACAGCAATCGCAGGCAAGCCAGCGCCTACATTGGATTGTGTTGAGTCAGTGGTACTGGGTTTTTCCAAATCCCAGGCATAAAAAAAGCACCCCTCGGGGTGCTTTTTTTGTGCTCGCTCGCTTAGCGTTTCAGCGAAGCCGGCAGGTGCGGCTGGATCGCCGTCAGTACTGCCTTGAAGCATTTGGTGTTGCCGGCAACCACGTGGCCTTTCTCAAGGAAGTCGTGACCGCCGGTGAAGTCGCTCACCAGGCCGCCTGCTTCCTGGATCAGCAGGGCGCCTGCAGCCATGTCCCACTCGGACAGGCCCGATTCCCAGAACGCATCAAAACGACCTGCGGCCACATAGGCCAAGTCCAGGCTGGCGGCACCGGCGCGGCGGATGCCGGCGGTCTGGCCAACCAGGGCGCGGAACATGCCCAGGTAGTTTTCCAGGTTGTCCATCTGGTCGTCACGGAACGGGAAGCCGGTGCCGAGCAGGGCGCCGTCCAGGCTGGTACGGCCGCTGACACGCAGGCGACGACCATTCAACTGGGCGCCACGGCCACGGCTGGCGGTGAATTCTTCCTGGCGAACCGGGTCGAGTACGACGGCGTGTTCCAGGCGGCCACGGTATTTGCAGGCAATGCTCACAGCAAAGTGTGGGATGCCGCGCAGGAAGTTGGTGGTGCCATCCAGTGGGTCGATGATCCACAGGTAGTCTTCGCCTTCGCCGCTACCTTTGTGCAGGCCGGTTTCTTCACCGAGGATGCCGTGGGTAGGGTAGGCCTTGCGCAGGGCGTCGATGATTTTCTGTTCGGCGGCGCGGTCCACCTCGGATACATAATCCTTGGCGTCTTTTTCGTCGACCTTGATGGTATCCAGGCGCTCGATGGAGCGGAAGATCAATTCACTGGCGCTGCGGGCGGCGCGCAGCGCGATATTCAGCATGGGCTGCATGGATGTGTCACCTAAGGTTGTTAAAGAAAGCCGGGCATTCTAGCAGAAACTTTCTTCAGGTGAAGGACGACGTTAGCTTTCATGGCATAACCTTAGGCTGTTCTGTAAGATTTGCTCCCCTTTCCCGTGTCCGAGAGCGCCTCCCTTGCTGCAAAACATCCGTGTCGTCTTGGTCAATACCAGTCATCCCGGCAACATCGGCGGGGTGGCGCGAGCCATGAAAAACATGGGGCTGACGCGCCTGGTGCTGGTCGAACCGCGCGTGTTCCCCCATCACGAGGCTGATGCCCGTGCGTCCGGCGCCAATGACATCCTCGAAAAGGCCCAGGTCGTCGCCACCTTGGAAGACGCCCTGGTCGGTTGCAACCTGGTGCTCGGCACCAGCGCTCGCGATCGCCGCATTCCCTGGCCGCTGCTGGATCCGCGCGAGTGCGGGACCAAGGTCGTGGAAGACGCGGCTGGCGGCGCTGAGATCGCGCTGGTGTTTGGCCGTGAAGACTCCGGCCTCACCAATGAAGAGCTGCAGCGATGTCATTACCACGTGCACATTCCATCAGACCCGGAGTTCAGCTCGCTGAACCTCGGGGCAGCGGTGCAGGTGTTGAGTTATGAAGTGCGCATGGCCTGGCTGGCCGCAGAAGGGCAGCCGAGCAAGGTCGAGAAGGGCGAAGTGGCGTCGACCAAGAGTGGCGAGTTGGCCACCATGGACGAACTGGAGCGATTCTATGAACACCTGGAGCAAACCCTGGTGGCCATCGAGTTCCTCGATCCGGAAAAACCACGGCACTTGATGGCGCGCCTGCGTCGGTTGTACGGACGCAGCTCGGTCAGCCGGGCGGAAATGAATATATTGCGTGGCATCCTCACGGAAACCCAGAAGGCGGCCCGTGGCGAGCTTCTTAAGCGGAAGGATTAAAAATGTTCGAGCGTTTGCGAGAAGATATCCAGAGTGTTTTCCACCGTGACCCGGCGGCGCGCAACGCCTTTGAAGTGCTGACGTGCTACCCGGGCATGCATGCAATCTGGATCCATCGCCTGTCCGGCGCCTTGTGGGGCATGGGCTGGAAATGGCTGGCGCGGCTGGTGTCGAACTTCGGTCGCTGGCTGACCGGGATCGAAATCCACCCGGGGGCCAAGGTCGGGCGTCGCTTCTTTATCGACCATGGCATGGGCATTGTGATCGGCGAGACGGCTGAAATTGGGGATGACGTAACCCTCTACCAGGGCGTGACCCTCGGCGGTACCAGCTGGAACAAAGGCAAGCGCCACCCAACCCTCGAAGACGGTGTGGTGGTCGGGGCGGGTGCCAAGGTGCTGGGTCCGTTCACGGTCGGCGCGGGCGCCAAGGTCGGCTCCAATGCGGTGGTGACCAAGGCGGTACCGGCCGGCGCGACCGTGGTCGGCATTCCTGGGCGGATCATCGTCAAGCCGGAAGTCGGCGATGAGCAGGAAGCCAAGCGCAAGGCCATGGCCGAGAAGATCGGCTTCGATGCCTACGGCGTCAGCGAAGACATGCCGGACCCGGTGGCACGCGCCATCGGCCAGTTGCTCGATCATCTGCAGGCCGTAGATGGCAAGCTGGAGGGCATGTGCGGTGCGCTGAAGGATCTGGGCAGCCCTTACTGTGCGAAAGATCTGCCTGAGTTGCGCGAAGAAGACTTCGCCGAGATCAAGGACGAAGCATCAGCCACCAAGGCAGGCTAGATATTACGGTTGATAGAACTCTCCTGTGGGAGCTGGCTTGCCGGTGATAGCGGTCTGCCAGCTACCCCTTGAGCTGCTGATCCACCGCCAATCGCAGGCAAGCCAGCTCCCACATTTGATCTCCATTGGTCATGAGGTCGGGCGTTGACCTTGTTCCTGCTGGTCGTCCCCACCCCATCCTGCTATGATTCGCGCGCCCTTTTTACGGGTAATCCTGACTAAAGTACTAGGTCTTATAGTTGACTTAAATACTCGGGAATCGCATACTTGCTCCCATTCTGAAACACCTTGGTACTTGTCCATGAGACTGACTACAAAAGGCCGATACGCGGTGACCGCCATGCTTGACCTGGCCTTGCACGCGCAAACTGGGCCGGTGTCCCTGGCCGATATCTCCGAGCGCCAAGGCATTTCCCTGTCCTACCTCGAGCAGCTGTTCGCCAAGTTGCGCCGCAGCAACCTGGTTTCCAGCGTGCGTGGGCCGGGCGGCGGCTATCAACTGTCCCGCGACATGCAGGGCATCCAGGTAGCCCAGGTCATCGACGCGGTGAACGAATCCGTCGATGCAACCAAATGCCAGGGTCTGGGTGACTGCCACGCCGGCGACACCTGCCTGACGCACCACCTGTGGTGCGACTTGAGCCTGCAGATCCATGAGTTTTTGAGTGGTATCAGCTTGGCTGATCTTGTGACTCGCCGTGAGGTGCAAGAAGTAGCCCAGCGTCAGGACCAGCGCCGTTGCAACACCAAGGCGCCGCGTCTGGACAAGATTGAAGCGTCCGCCGTCGAGTGACAGCCGAAGAGCTAACGGCACGCCAGCCAGCCTGATTTAGGAGAAAGTCCATGAAATTGCCGATTTACCTTGATTACTCAGCGACCACCCCGGTTGATCCGCGTGTCGCGCAAAAGATGAGTGAATGCCTGCTGGTTGACGGAAACTTCGGCAACCCGGCCTCCCGTTCCCACGTATTCGGCTGGAAAGCCGAGGAAGCGGTCGAGAACGCTCGTCGCCAGGTCGCCGACCTGGTGGGTGCAGACCCGCGTGAAATCGTCTGGACCTCCGGTGCCACCGAGTCCGACAACCTGGCAATCAAGGGCGCGGCGCATTTCTATGCGACCAAGGGCAAGCACCTGATCACCACCAAGATTGAGCACAAGGCTGTCCTCGACACCATGCGCCAACTGGAGCGTGAGGGTTTCGAGGTGACCTACCTCGAGCCAACCACCGACGGTATCGTCACCCCGGCCATGATCGAGGCCGCGCTGCGTGAAGACACCATCCTGGTTTCCGTGATCCACGTGAACAACGAAATCGGCACCATCAACGACATCGCGGCCATTGGCGAGCTGACCCGTTCCAAGGGCATCCTGCTGCACGTCGACGCTGCCCAGTCCACCGGCAAGGTCGACATCGACCTGTCGAAACTGAAAGTCGACCTGATGTCGTTCTCTGCCCACAAGACCTACGGCCCTAAAGGCATCGGCGCGCTCTACGTGAGCCGCAAGCCTCGCGTGCGTATCGAAGCCACCATGCACGGCGGCGGTCACGAGCGCGGCATGCGTTCGGGCACCCTGGCGACCCACCAGATCGTCGGCATGGGCGAAGCTTTCCGCGTAGCCAAGGAAGACATGGCTGCCGAAAACGTGCGCATCAAGGCCCTCAGCGATCGCTTCTACAAGCAGGTCGAGAACCTTGAAGAGCTGTACATCAACGGCAGCATGACCGCCCGTGTACCGCACAACCTGAATTTGAGCTTCAACTACGTCGAAGGCGAGTCGCTGATCATGGCACTCAAGGACCTGGCGGTTTCGTCCGGTTCGGCCTGCACCTCGGCCTCGCTTGAGCCTTCGTATGTCCTGCGCGCCCTGGGCCGCAACGACGAACTGGCACATAGCTCAATCCGCTTTACGTTCGGCCGCTTCACCACCGAAGAACAAGTCGACTACGCCGCGCAGAAAGTCTGCGAGGCCGTCAACAAGCTGCGCGTTTTGTCGCCGCTGTGGGACATGTACAAAGACGGTGTCGATATTTCCAAGATCGAGTGGGCGGCACACTAAATATAGAAGCCGCCACCCAAGCTCTGTAGGAACGTGGCGGAAAACGCAGGCGTTTTTACAGGGTTCCAGAGCGGCCCTGATGAGTGAGGATTCAGTACCATGGCTTACAGCGAAAAGGTCATCGACCACTACGAAAACCCGCGCAACGTCGGCAAGATGAACGCGGAAGACCCTGATGTCGGCACCGGCATGGTCGGCGCTCCGGCGTGCGGCGATGTGATGCGCCTGCAGATCAAGGTTAACGAAGCTGGCGTTATCGAAGACGCCAAATTCAAGACATATGGCTGCGGTTCCGCCATTGCCTCCAGCTCCCTCGCTACCGAGTGGATGAAAGGCAAGACCCTGGATGAGGCTGTCACCATCAGCAACACCCAGCTGGCCGAAGAACTGGCCCTGCCGCCGGTGAAAATTCACTGCTCGGTACTCGCTGAAGACGCCATCAAGGCGGCCGTTCGCGACTACAAGCAGAAGAAAGGCTTGATCTAAGCATTTGGCGACGAGTAAGGAGTCAACGATGGCTATCAGCATGACAGAAGCGGCTGCGCAGCACATTCGCCGCTCCCTGAATGGGCGCGGTAAAGGTGAGGGGATTCGTCTGGGTGTTCGCACCACGGGCTGTTCCGGCCTTGCCTACGTGCTGGAGTTTGTCGACGAGGTGGTTGCGGAAGACCAGGTGTTCGAAAGTCACGGCGAGAAAGTGATTATCGACCCCAAGAGCCTGACCTACCTGGACGGCACCGAACTCGATTTCGTCAAGGAAGGGTTGAACGAAGGCTTCAAGTTCAACAACCCCAACGTGCGCGGTGAATGTGGCTGCGGCGAAAGCTTCAACATCTGAGGCTATTCGTGGGTACTCCTTGTCATTTCGCTTTATTCGAGCTGCAGCCGAGTTTCCGGCTGGACCTCGAACAGCTGGCCACGCGCTACCGTGAATTGGCGCGTGGCGTGCACCCGGACCGCTTCGCTGACGCTTCCGAGCGTGAGCAACGCCAGGCCCTGGAGCAATCGGCCAGCCTCAACGAAGCCTATCAGACGCTCAAAAGCCCTCCGAAACGCGCGCGTTACCTGCTCGCGATGAACGGTGGCGAGTTGCCGCTGGAAGTCACGGTGCACGACCCGGACTTCCTGATGCAGCAGATGCAGTGGCGCGAAGAGCTCGAAGACTTGCAGGACGAAGCTGATCTGGCGGGTGTCGCGGTCTTCAAGCGTCGTCTGAAAACGGCCCAGGATGAGCTTAACGAAAGCTTCGCAGCCTGTTGGAACGATGCTGCGCAACGCGAACAGGCCGAACGCCTGATGCGGCGCATGCAGTTCCTCGACAAGCTCACCTACGAAGTGCGCCAGTTAGAAGAGCGCCTCGACGATTAACCCAGTGCTGCCCGTGATGCACGCCTGATAGACAGATAAGACCTGATTACCATGGCTCTACTGCAAATCGCCGAACCCGGCCAAAGCCCTCAACCGCACCAGCGTCGCCTGGCGGTGGGGATTGACCTGGGCACCACCAATTCCCTGGTTGCTGCCTTGCGCAGCGGCCTGTCCGAGCCGCTGCCCGACGCCAATGGCCAGGTGATCCTGCCGTCCGCCGTGCGCTATCACGCTGATCGCACCGAAGTGGGCGAGTCGGCCAAGCTGGCCGCGTCTACCGATCCCTTGAACACCGTGCTGTCGGTCAAGCGCTTGATGGGTCGTGGTCTGTCCGACGTCAAGCAATTGGGCGACCAGTTGCCGTACCGCTTTGTCGGTGGCGAATCCCATATGCCGTTCATCGACACTGTCCAGGGGCCGAAGAGCCCGGTGGAAGTGTCGGCCGATATTCTCAAGGTGCTGCGCCAGCGTGCGGAATCCACCTTGGGCGGCGAACTGGTGGGCGCGGTGATCACCGTTCCGGCGTATTTCGATGATGCTCAGCGTCAAGCCACCAAGGACGCGGCGAAACTCGCCGGCCTCAACGTGCTGCGCCTGCTCAACGAGCCGACTGCGGCGGCCGTGGCCTATGGCCTGGATCAGCACGCAGAAGGCCTGGTCGCTATTTATGACCTGGGCGGCGGCACCTTTGATATTTCGATCCTGCGCCTGACCGGCGGTGTCTTCGAAGTGCTCGCCACCGGCGGCGACAGCGCCCTGGGCGGCGATGACTTCGACCACGCCATTGCGGGCTGGATCATCACCAGCGCCGGCTTGTCGGCTGACCTGGATCCGGGCGCGCAACGCAACCTGTTGCAAACCGCCTGTGCGGCCAAGGAAGCGTTGACTGATGCTGCTTCGGTTGAAGTGTCCTACGGTACTTGGTCGGCTCAACTGACCCGCGAAGCCTTCGATGCGTTGATCGAGCCGATGGTTGCCCGCAGCCTCAAGGCTTGCCGTCGCGCCGTGCGTGATTCCGGAATCGAGCTGGAAGACGTCGGTGCCGTGGTCATGGTGGGTGGTTCCACCCGTGTGCCGCGCGTTCGCGAGGCCGTGGCCGAAGCCTTTGGTCGCCAGCCGCTGACTGAAATCGACCCGGATCAGGTAGTCGCCATTGGTGCTGCGATCCAGGCCGATACCCTGGCTGGGAACAAGCGCGATGGTGGCGAATTGCTGCTGCTCGACGTGATTCCGCTGTCCCTGGGCCTCGAAACCATGGGCGGCCTGATGGAGAAGGTGATTCCACGTAATACCACCATCCCCGTTGCCCGCGCCCAGGACTTCACTACTTACAAAGATGGCCAGACGGCCATGATGATTCATGTGCTGCAAGGCGAGCGCGAGTTGATCAGCGATTGCCGCTCCCTCGCGCGCTTTGAATTGCGCGGCATTCCGGCGATGGTGGCCGGTGCGGCGAAGATTCGCGTGACCTTCCAGGTCGACGCCGATGGCCTGCTCAGTGTCGCTGCGCGCGAACTCGCGTCCGGCGTCGAAGCCAGCATCCAGGTCAAGCCGTCCTACGGCCTGACCGACGGCGAAATCGCCAAGATGCTTAAGGACTCGTTCCAATATGCCGGTGACGACAAGGTCGCCCGCGTATTGCGTGAGCAGCAAGTGGATGCCCAGCGCCTGCTCGAAGCGGTGCAGGGCGCCCTTGAAGCGGATGGCGAGCGCCTGTTGGATGCCGAAGAGCGCATGGTCATCGACCTGCAAATGCAGGAACTGGCTGAACTGATGAAAGGCAACGATGGTTACGCCATCGAGCAGCAGACCAAGCGCTTGTCGCAGGTCACGGATGCGTTTGCCGCCCGGCGCATGGATCAGACGGTGAAAGCCGCACTGGCCGGGCGCAACCTGAATGAAATCGAGGAATAATTAATGCCGCAGGTCATTTTTCTGCCACACGCCGAGCATTGCCCGGACGGTATGGTCGTGGAGGCTGAGACCGGCAAGTCCATCCTCGAAGTTGCCCATGACAACCACATCGAGATCGAAAGCGCCTGTGGCGGTGTGTGCGCCTGCACCACCTGCCACTGCGTGATTCGCGAGGGCTTCAACTCCCTGGAAGAAGCGGATGAGCTCGAAGAGGACTTTCTGGACCGCGCCTGGGGCCTGGAGGCGACTTCTCGCCTAAGCTGTCAGGCAAAGGTCGGAACTGAAGACATCACCGTCGAAATCCCGAAATATTCCCTCAACCATGCAGCCGAAGCGCCGCATTGATTCAAGGAAATGTCATGAGCCTGAAATGGGTTGATGTACAAGAGATCGCTATACAACTTGCGCAAGCCCACCCGGAGGTCAATCCTCTGACGGTCAACTTCGTCAAGCTGCGCAATCTGGTGATGGAGCTGCCGGACTTCGACGACATCCCCGACCGGGGTGGCGAAAAGGTTCTGGAGGCGATTCAAGGCCTGTGGATCGAAGAAGCAGACTGAACCGCCTTTTTACGCAGTTAGGCAATACCCAATAACCCGCGTATAATTCGCGGGTTTAATTTTTCGTAAATTACCGTTTCTGGAGTTACACCATGGCTGTTCAACGTACTTTCTCCATCATCAAGCCTGACGCTGTTGCAAAAAACGTCATCGGCGAGATCACCACTCGTTTCGAAAAAGCCGGCCTGAAGGTTGTAGCTTCGAAACTCAAGCAACTGTCCAAAGCTGAAGCTGAAGGCTTCTACGCTGAGCACAGCGCTCGTGGCTTCTTCGGCGACCTGGTTGCCTTCATGATCTCCGGTCCTGTTGTTGTTCAGGTCCTGGAAGGCGAAAACGCTATCGCTCTGAACCGTGAGCTGATGGGCGCTACCAACCCTAAAGAAGCAGCTGCCGGCACCATCCGTGCTGATTTCGCTGAGTCCATCGACGCCAACGCTGTACACGGTTCGGACTCCGAAGCCGCTGCTGCTCGCGAAATCGCTTACTTTTTCGCTGCTACTGAAGTAACCGCTCGCTAAGCATCGGCTTAAAGAGTGAGGGTGAATCCATGACTACATCGACTGTTAAAACCAACCTGCTGGGTCTGACTCAACAGGAAATGGAAAAATTCTTCGACTCAATCGGGGAGAAGCGTTTCCGTGCCGGTCAGGTAATGAAGTGGATTCACCACTTTGGCGTCGACGATTTCGACGCCATGACGAACGTCAGCAAGGCTTTGCGCGACAAGCTCAAGGCTATTGCTGAAGTGCGTGGTCCGGAAGTGGTCAGCGAGGACATCTCCAGCGACGGCACCCGTAAATGGGTGGTGCGCGTGGCGTCCGGCAGCTGTGTCGAGACCGTGTACATTCCCCAGGGCAAACGCGGCACCTTGTGCGTTTCGTCCCAGGCAGGCTGTGCCCTGGACTGCAGTTTCTGCTCCACCGGCAAGCAAGGCTTCAATAGCAACCTCACCGCCGCCGAAGTCATCGGCCAGGTGTGGATTGCCAACAAATCCTTTGGCAGCGTCCCGGCAACCGTCGACCGTGCCATCACCAACGTGGTGATGATGGGCATGGGTGAGCCGCTGCTGAACTTCGACAACGTCGTTTCGGCCATGCATCTGATGATGGACGACCTGGGCTACGGCATCTCCAAGCGCCGTGTGACCCTGTCGACCTCCGGCGTGGTGCCGATGATCGATGAGTTGTCCAAGCACATCGACGTCTCCCTGGCGTTGTCGCTGCACGCACCCAATGACGCATTGCGTAACCAATTGGTGCCGATCAACAAGAAGTATCCGCTTAAGATGCTGCTCGAGTCTTGCCAGCGCTATATGTCGTCCCTGGGCGAAAAGCGCGTGCTGACCATTGAGTACACCCTGCTCAAGGACATCAACGACAAGGTCGAACACGCGGTCGAGATGATCGAGTTGCTCAAGAACATCCCGTGCAAGATCAACCTGATTCCGTTCAACCCGTTTCCACATTCTGGCTACGAGCGGCCGAGCAACAACGCCATCCGCCGTTTCCAGGATCAACTGCACCAGGCCGGCTACAACGTCACCGTACGCACCACCCGTGGTGAAGACATCGACGCTGCCTGTGGCCAATTGGTAGGACAGGTGCTGGATCGCACCCGTCGCAGCGAACGTTATATCGCGGTGCGCGAACTGAGCGCCGCCGACGATATGCCACAAAGCGCTGCGAATCGAAACTGAGAGAGGATCTCTATGCCCTTGCGCCTTGCGCTGCTTTTACTGGTGACCGGCCTTGCGGCCGGATGTGTTTCATCGGGACATGAAAGCCCGTTGCAAACCGGTAAAGGCCGTGACGCGGCGCGAGTTGCCTATGTGCAACTGGGGTTGGGGTACCTGCAGCAAGGCATGAGCGAACAGGCCAAGGTGCCATTGAAAAAGGCCCTGGCGCTGGACAGCGACGATGCCGACGTCAACGCGGCATTGGCCCTGGTATTCCAGGCCCAGGCCGAGCCTGAACTGGCCGATCAGTATTTCAACAAAGCCCTGGCCGTCCGGCCTGCCGATCCGAGGTTGCTGAACAATTACGGCAGCTTCCTGTTCGCGCAGCAACGTTATGACCAGGCAGCCGTTAATTTCCAGCAAGCCAGCGCCGATACCCTCTATCCTGAACGCTCGCGGGTGTTCGAGAACCTTGGGGTGACCTCGATGCGCCTCGGCCAGCGCGACAGCGCACGCCAGCAACTGGAAAAAGCCCTGCACTTGAACGGTCGTCAGCCACGCGCGTTGCTCGAAATGGCTGAGTTGTCCTACGAAGACAGGCATTATGTGCCGGCACGTGACTATTACGAGCGTTTTAGCCTGCTCAGCGGGCAAAATGCACGTAGTCTATTGCTCGGTGTGCGCCTGGCGACGGTTCATGAAGAACGCGACACGGCCGCACGTTTTGGCCAGCAACTCGAACGACTCTATCCCGGTACGCCGGAATATCAGCAATACCTGTCGGAGCAATGATGAAAGCGGCGCACCCGGAAGTTGTAGCAGCTAATCGCGTAAACCCAGGCGACACCTTGCGTCAGGCCCGCGAAAGCAATGGTTGGTCGTTGGCGGAAGTGGCCCTCAAGCTCAATTTGACCACCACCTCCCTGGGCAACCTGGAAGCCGGCGCGTTCGACAAGCTGCCTGGGCATACCTTCGCCCGCGGCTACATCCGCGCCTACGCCAAGCTGCTGGGGATCGACCAAGCCGTATTGGTCCAGGAATTCGACCAGTTCACCGGCACCGACTCCCAGGGCAGCAATGTCCACGGCCTGGGCCGCATCGAAGAGCCGGTGCGGGTTTCCCACACGATTTTACGCATTGTCAGCCTGTTGCTGCTGATCGCTGTCATTGGCGGCGGGTTTGTCTGGTGGCAAGACCAGACCTCCCAGCGCTCCAAGGACCTGACCAGCAACGCCATGGAGCACGTCGAAGTCGAAAGCGCCGACGGCACCACCCAGATTCACCCGCTCGATGAGCCAGAGGACCAGGCTGTGGCTGAGAGCCAGGCCGCGCCTGAAGCGCCGGTTGCCACTGAGCCGCCAGCAGCAGAAACCGCACCTGCCGCAACCGCTGCCGTACCAGCACCTGCGACGCCGTCTGCACCGGCTCACACACCGGCAGCTCCGGCCGCCCAGGCGCACACTCCAGCGACTCCGGCGCAGGCGCCAGCGGCCCCAACGCCGGCCGCTCCGGCAGCGCCTGCGATTTCACCGCCTACCGCCCCGGCATTGATCGCGGGTGATGGGCGCGTACAGATCACCTTCATCGCTGACTGCTGGACGCAGGTCACCGATGGCAATGGCAAAGTGCTGTTTAGCGGTCTGAAGCGTAAGGGAGATACTCTTGACCAAGGCGGCAAGCCTCCTTTGACGCTGCGTCTGGGCTTTGCCCGTGGCGCGCAAGTGGCCTACAACGGCCAGCCTGTGGACGTGGCGCCGTTCACCAGTGGCGAGACCGCTCGCCTCAAGTTGGGACAATAGTCATGCACGGCGAATCTCCAATCAAACGTCGCGTATCGCGCAAGATCTGGGTCGGCTCGGTGCCGGTGGGCGGCGATGCCCCCATCGCGGTGCAGAGCATGACCAACAGCGACACCAATGACGTGGCCGCCACCGTTGCCCAGATCAACCGTCTGGAAGCGGCCGGCGTGGACATCGTACGGGTATCCGTGCCGGACATGGATGCTGCCGAAGCCTTCGGTCGCATCAAGCAACTGGTCAAGGTGCCGTTGGTGGCCGACATTCACTTCGACTACAAGATCGCACTGCGCGTAGCCGAACTGGGTGTGGACTGCCTGCGTATCAACCCGGGCAACATCGGTCGCGAAGACCGTGTGCGTGCCGTGGTGGATGCGGCGCGTGATCGCGGCATTCCGATCCGCATCGGCGTCAACGCCGGCTCCCTGGAAAAAGACCTGCAAAAGAAATACGGCGAGCCGACCCCGGCGGCGCTGGTTGAATCGGCGCTGCGCCATGTTGAACACCTTGAACGCCTGAATTTCCAGGACTTCAAGGTCAGCGTGAAGGCCTCCGACGTGTTCATGGCCGTAGAAGCCTACCGCCTGCTGGCCAAGGAAATCGTGCAGCCGCTGCACCTGGGTATCACCGAAGCCGGCGGTTTACGTTCAGGCACAGTGAAATCTGCGGTGGGTCTCGGTATGCTGCTCGCCGAAGGGATTGGCGATACTATCCGCATCTCCCTCGCGGCAGACCCGGTAGAGGAAGTGAAGGTCGGTTACGACATTCTCAAATCCCTGCATTTGCGTTCCCGTGGCATCAACTTCATTGCCTGCCCGAGCTGCTCGCGGCAGAACTTCGACGTGGTGAAAACCATGAACGAACTGGAAGGGCGCCTCGAAGACCTGCTGGTGCCGCTGGATGTCGCGGTAATCGGTTGTGTGGTCAACGGCCCGGGTGAAGCCAAAGAGGCGCACATCGGCTTGACCGGCGGCACACCGAACTTGATCTACATCGACGGCAAGCCGTCGCAGAAGTTGACGAATGACAATCTGGTGGATGAGCTCGAAAGACTGATCCGCGAGAAAGCGGCCGAAAAGGTCGCGGCTGACGCAGCGCTGATCGCGCGCGGCTGATTGAACGAATTTAAGGATTTGATGTGAGCAAGTCTCTGCAAGCCATTCGTGGCATGAACGACATCCTGCCTGAGCAGACGCCCCTGTGGCGTTACTTCGAGAGCACTGTCGCGCGCCTGCTGGATAACTACGGTTACAAGCAGATCCGCATGCCGATCGTCGAGTTCACCGAGCTGTTCAAGCGCTCGATCGGTGAAGTGACCGACATCGTCGAAAAAGAGATGTACACCTTCGAGGACCGCAACGGCGACTCCCTGACCCTGCGTCCGGAAGGCACAGCCGCGTGCGTGCGCGCCGTGCTCGAGCATGGCCTCACCGGTGGCGGCCAGCCACAGAAACTCTGGTACATCGGCCCGATGTTTCGCCACGAGCGCCCGCAGAAAGGCCGTTATCGCCAGTTCCACCAGATCGGCCTGGAGGTGTTCAACCTCGACGGTCCGGACATCGACGCCGAGCTGATCGTGCTGACCTGGCGCCTGTGGGGCCTGCTGGGCATCCGCGACGCGGTCAAGCTTGAGCTCAACAGCCTGGGCACCAGCGAGTCGCGCGGTCGCTATCGCGAGGCCCTGGTCGAATACCTGTCCGCCCACCTGGACAAACTGGATGAAGACAGCCAGCGCCGTCTGAAAACCAACCCGTTGCGCGTCCTTGATACCAAGAACGCCGACACCCAGGCCGTGCTGGTTGATGCGCCGAAAATGGCCGACTACCTGGACGACGAATCCCGACTCCACTTCGAGGGCCTCAAGGCTCGCCTGGAGGCGGCCGGGATTCCGTACGTGATCAACCCGAAGCTGGTACGTGGCCTCGATTACTACAGCAAGACCGTGTTCGAGTGGGTCACCGACAAGCTCGGTGCCCAGGGCACCGTGTGTGCCGGTGGGCGTTACGACGGCCTGGTTGAACAGATGGGCGGCAAGCCGACCGCGGGTGTAGGTTTTGCCATGGGTATCGAGCGGCTGATCCTGCTGCTGGAAACCCTGGAGCAGGTCCCGGAAGAAATCTCCCGTCAGGTGGATGTGTACCTGTGCGCGTTCGGCGAGGCGGCCGAACTGGCAGCCCTGGCCCTGAGCGAAAAGGTTCGCGACCAACTGCCGAACCTGCGCCTGCAGATCAATGCCGGCGCCGGCAGCTTCAAGAGCCAGTTCAAGAAGGCCGACAAGAGCGGTGCGCTGTATGCACTGATCCTCGGCGATGACGAGCTGGCCCAGCAAGTGATAGGTTTCAAACCCCTGCGTGGCCAGGGCGAGCAACAGAACATTGCCTTTGATGCGCTCGCCGCGCACTTGGCCACCTGCGTCGTGCAGGGTTGAAGCTGTCGAACAGCCGAATTTAGCGATTAAGGAGTATTGGGGTGTCGAGTACTGATGATGAGCAACTGGCCGAGTTCAAGGACTGGTGGCAGCGTAACGGCAAGCCCCTGGTTACTGGCGGCCTGCTGGCTTTAGTGGTGGTGTTCGGCTGGCAAGCCTGGACCAAGTATCAGGCCAACCAATCCCAGGGCGCCTCGATCCTCTATCAGCAATTGCTGGAAACCACGTTGACGCCTGACGGCAAACCCGACCCTGCACAAGTAGCGGATCTGGCCGGCAAGTTGAAGAACGAATTTGGCGGTACCACTTACGCCCAGTACGGCAGCCTGTTCGTCGCGAAAGTCGCGGTCGACACCGGCAAGCTGGATGACGCAGCCACCGAGCTGAAGGCCATCGCCGACAAACCGACCAACCCGACCCTGGGTGAAATCGCACGTCAGCGCCTGGCTCAGGTATTGGCGGCACAGAACAAGGCTGACGAAGCACTCAAACTGCTCGACGGCGATGCTGACAAGGCATTTGTAGCCACTCGCGAAGAGCTCAAGGGCGACCTGTTGGTCCAATTGGGTCGTACCGACGAAGCCAATGCTGCGTACCAAAAAGCCAAGGCGGCGCTGTCTGATGAAGCGGCGGTCGGTGGCTTACAAATCAAGCTGGACGACTTGGCCAAAGGGGATGCGTGACGTGATCCGTTGGAAACATGCAGCATTGCTGGCTCTGGCCGTTCTGGCCGCGGGTTGCAGCAGCAACAGTAAAAAAGAACTGCCTCCGGCCGAGCTGACCAGCTTCAAGGAAGAAGTGGTCCTGCAAAAGCAGTGGAGCCGCTCCATCGGTGACGGTCAGGGCGACACCTACAACATGTTGGTACCGGCAATCGACGGTGACAACATTGTGGCCGCTGACGTGACCGGCGTCGTGATCTCCATGGATCGCATGAATGGCGATGTGAAGTGGAAGAAAGACCTCGAATTGCCTGTGTCCGGCGCCGTTGGCGTGGGTTATGGCCTGGTGATGCTCGGCACGCTCAAGGGCGAAGTCGTGGCGCTGGATTCCAGCACCGGTGAAGAGAAATGGCGCGCTCGCGTGACCAGTGAGGTTCTCGCACCGCCTGCCACCAACGGCGATATCGTCGTGGTGCAGACCCAGGACGACCGTGTGATCGGCCTCGACGCCAGCACCGGTGAACAGCGCTGGTTGTACGACAGCACCCCGGCGGTACTGACGTTGCGCGGTACCAGTGGTCCGATTGTGACCAACAATCTGGCCGTTGCAGGCCTGTCGACCGGTAAAGTGGTCGCCCTCGATACCCAGAACGGCGTGCCGGCCTGGGAGACCCGTGTGGCCATCCCGCAAGGTCGTTCGGAACTCGATCGCGTGGTCGATATCGATGGTGGCTTGCTGCTGTCGGGTGAAACGATCTACGTCGCCACTTACCAGGGCCGTGTAGCGGCGCTGGACCTGCAGAGCGGTCGCGTCAACTGGCAGCGTGATGCTTCCAGCTACGCGGGTGTCGCCCAAGGGTTTGGCAGCGTCTACGTCAGCCTGGCATCCGGCACCGTTGAAAGTGTGGATGAGCGCACCACCACTGCGCTGTGGAGCAACGACTCGCTGGCCCGCCGTCAACTGTCGGCACCGGAAGTGTTCTCCAGCTACGTGGCTGTTGGCGACTTCGAAGGCTACCTGCACCTGCTGAGCCAGGTGGACGGTCGCTTTGTAGGTCGTGAGCGTATCGACAGCGACGGCCTGCGTGCCCGTCCGCTGGTCGTGGGTAACATGCTTTATGTGTTTGGCAACAGCGGCAAGCTGGAAGCCCTGACCATCAAGTAAGAACTATGCTTGGGGTAACCCCCAGGCGGCCCCGTTTCGGCGGGGCATGCGGCATTTGAATATGCTGCCCCGAGCACCAGCCGCTGCCTTGCAGCGGCTTTTGTATTTTCTGAAATAACGAAGTGGAGAGCCGCATGGTTCCCGTAATCGCCCTGGTGGGCCGACCTAACGTCGGCAAGTCCACCTTGTTCAACCGCCTGACCAGGACTCGCGACGCCATCGTCGGCGACTTGTCCGGTCTGACCCGTGATCGCCAATACGGTGAGGCAAAGTGGCAAGGGCGCTCCTACATTATTGTCGACACCGGTGGTATCTCCGGTGACGAGCATGGCATGGACGAAAAAATGGCCGAGCAGTCGCTGCTGGCCATTGAAGAAGCCGATGTCGTGTTGTTCCTGGTGGACGCCCGTGCGGGCTACACCGCTGCCGACCAGATGATTGGCGAGCACCTGCGCAAGCGCAACAAGCGTTCATACGTGGTCGCCAACAAGATCGACAACATCGATCCTGAACTGGCCCGTGCCGAATTCAGCCCGATGGGCCTGGGCGACGCGATCCCGATCGCCGGTGCACACGGTCGCGGCATCACCCAGATGCTGGAAATTGCCCTGAGCAGCTTCCCCAAGGATGACGCTGAGGAAGAAGAGGGCGAGGAAGAGATCGTCGCCGAGGGTGAGGAAGCCAAGCGCATTCCTGGCCCGAGCGAAAAAGACGGTATCAAGATCGCCATCATCGGCCGTCCGAACGTGGGCAAGTCGACCCTGGTCAACCGCATGCTCGGTGAAGACCGGGTTATCGTGTATGACCAACCCGGCACCACGCGCGACAGTATCTACATCCCGTTCGAGCGTAACGACGAGAAGTACACGCTGATCGACACCGCCGGTGTGCGCAAGCGCGGCAAGATCCACGAGGAAGTTGAAAAGTTCTCCGTGGTGAAAACCCTGCAGGCGATCAAAGACGCTAACGTGGTGATCTTCGTGATGGACGCCCGCGAAGGCGTGGTGGACCACGACCTCAACTTGCTGGGCTTTGCCCTGGAAGCCGGTCGCGCCCTGGTGATCGCGATCAACAAGTGGGACGGCATGACGCCGAGCGAGCGCGATTTCGTCAAGATCGAGCTGCAGCGCCGGCTGTTCTTCGTCGAGTTCGCCGACATCCACTTCATCTCGGCACTGCACGGTACCGGCGTGGGCAACCTCTACGCATCCGTACAGAACTCGTTCAAGTCCGCGGTCACCCGCTGGCCGACCAACCGCCTGACCCAGATCCTCGAAGACGCGGTGGGCGAACACGCGCCACCGATGGTCAACAATCGCCGGATCAAACTGCGTTACGCCCACTTGGGTGGTGCCAACCCGCCGATTATCGTGATCCACGGTAACCAGATCGAGAAGGTGCCAAAGTCCTATGTGCGTTACCTGGAGAACACCTACCGCCGTGTCCTGAAGCTGGTCGGTACGCCGATCCGCATCGAGTTCAAGGGCGGCGAGAACCCATACGAAGGCAACAAGAACACACTGACTGACCGTCAGGTGAACAAGAAGCGTCGTTTGATGACTCACCACAAGAAGGCCGACAAGAAGCGCCGCGACAAGCGATAGCAGCAGCTTCAAGTCGTCAGCTACAGGCTGCAAGAGAGGGCTCCTTTGGAGCCCTTTTTTGTGCCTGGCAGTTTGTCGCTTGACCTGCTTGCAGCTTGCAGCTTAAAACTTGGGGCTCACCTGCAGGGGCCTCCGATGATCACCAGTAAGCTGCCAAATGTCGGCACGACCATTTTCACCACGATGTCGCAACTCGCTGCCGAAACCGGCGCGCTCAACCTGTCCCAGGGCTTTCCCGATTTCAATGGCCCGCAGGGTTTGCTCGACGCGGTAGGCAAGCATATCGCCCTTGGCCATAACCAATATGCGCCGATGACCGGGCTGCCCGTGTTGCGTCAGCAAGTAGCCGCCAAGATCGCCCGCAGCTACGGCGCCACGGTGAATGCGGACACTGAAGTGACCATCACCCCAGGCGCCACCGAGGCGATCTTCTGCGCGATCCAGGCGGTGATTCGCAGTGGTGACGAAGTCATCGTCTTCGATCCCTGCTACGACAGCTACGAGCCCTCGGTCGAACTGGCTGGTGGCCGTTGCGTGCATGTGCCACTGAGCCTGCAAGGCTTTGCGCTCGACTTCGAAAAGATCAAGGCCGCGCTTTCATCGCGCACGCGCATGATCATCCTCAACACCCCGCACAACCCCACCGGCGCGCTGATCAGCCGCGCCGAGCTGGACCAGTTGGCCGAATTGATCCGCGACCGCGATATCTATCTGGTCAGCGATGAAGTCTACGAGCACCTGGTATTCGATGGTGTGCCCCACGTCAGCGTGCTGGCCCATGAAGAGCTGTACCAGCGCGCCTTTGTGGTCAGCTCCTTCGGCAAGACCTATCACGTCACCGGCTGGAAAACCGGCTACGTGGTCGCGCCACCGGCCCTTAGCGCCGAACTGCGCAAGGTGCATCAATATGTCAACTTTTGCGGCGTAACGCCTTTGCAGTACGCTCTGGCGGACTTCATGGCCGAACACCCGGAGCACGTCGAGGAACTGCCGGCCTTTTATCAGGCCAAGCGCGATCTGTTCTGTGATCTGCTGGCGCCGTCGCGTTTGAGCTTTACCCGGGTGACCGGCACCTACTTCCAATTGGTGGATTACTCACAGATTCGCCCGGACCTGGATGACGTCGCCATGTCGCTGTGGATGACCCGCCAACACGGTGTGGCGACCATTCCGGTCTCGGTGTTCTATCAGGATCCACCCCAAGGCCAGCGCCTGGTGCGCCTGTGCTTTGCCAAACGCGAGGAGACGCTGCAGCAGGCAGCGGAAAAACTATGCGCGATCTGAGTGCACTGCCCGACCTGAACATTGCCTTGGTCCAGACCAGCCTGGTGTGGCATGACCGTCAGGCCAACCTCGAGCATTTCGAGCTGTTGCTGGAGCAGGCGCGCGGCGCCGACCTGATCGTGTTGCCGGAGATGTTCACTACCGGCTTCTCCATGGAGTCGGCCACCCTCGCCGAACCGGAAAACGGCCCTACCCATCATTGGCTCCAGGCCCAGGCGAAGAAGTACAACGCGGTAATTACCGGCAGCGTGATCATCCAGGCCGCCGACGGCAGCCATCGCAATCGCCTGCTGTGGGCACGGCCGGATGGCGAGGTGTTGCACTACGACAAGCGTCATCTGTTTCGTATGGCCGGTGAGCACGATCACTACACCCCCGGCGAGCGTCAGGTGCTGTTCGAACTCAAGGGCTGGCGCATTCGCCCGCTGATTTGCTACGACCTGCGTTTCCCGGTGTGGAGCCGTGACGCCCAGGACACTGACTTGCTGCTGTACACCGCCAATTGGCCGGGGGCGCGGCGTCATCATTGGAACCGTCTGTTGCCGGCGCGGGCTATCGAAAACCTGTGTTATGTGGCGGCGGTGAATCGGGTTGGTACCGACGGCAAGGGTTTTGCCTACACCGGTGACAGCCAGGTGCTGGATTTCCAGGGCGAGACCGTGCTGAGTGCGGGGGAGGCGGATGGGGTTTTTCAAGTTCGTCTTGAGGCCGGGGAGCTGGCGGATTATCGCACTCGGTTTCCTGCCAATTTGGACGCCGACACGTTTCACTTGGGCTGATGGGGCGATGTTGAGTACGGGTACCTCGACCTTCCAGTCGAGGTACCAGGGGATTAGCTTTTAGAGGGCAAATTCGCTGCTTCGAATGGCCGCGTAGTAGTTCTTGCTTTGCTGGGCGATGTCTTTGGCTTCTGTGCTGTTGGGATCCAGTGTTCGATATTGCTCATAAAACTTGTGTCCCAAACCTCCTTTTTGTCCGGACGTTTCTTCCAGCTGCTTGCAATAATCCTCTCCCAACATGGATTTGGCGGTACTTGGATTCATCTTTCCAAAGATCATTGCAGGTGTGATGACTTGCATTTCACAATTGCCGCCGGCCTCGGATTTATAGGTGGCATTGATGCCGCTGTAACCGAGTGGGTCTACATCTCCATCAATTCTTTTTATATTGATGCCGCCTTTTTTTTTCAGGTCGGCAACCACGTTGTCTACTTTTTCGCTATTGATAATGACGGTCGTGCGGGTGAGGTCTTTGATTTTGCCCATGTCGCCGCCGTAGTCATTATTTATTTTGGTCAATGCTCGATCAATTGTTTTCATAGGAGCGGTAATTAACTTGCCGCCATAATCTTTAGCTATTTTTTTGGAAAAATCATCGTTTTCCGATTTCGAGGTGTACATCTTTTCGTAGATGAACGTTCCCAGCTTGGTATGCCCTTTTTTTATACCCAAACGTTCAGGGTCACTATTGTTTGTAGGCGGGAGGGTTTCTTTATTGTCCGTTGACCATTCGTTTGGCCTTTGCTGTCGGGGGCTTGCTTGTTGTGCAGGCGTGTGCACGATAAAGGGGTTGCCGGCTGGATGAGAAGGAGCGGTCGTAATCATGAGCGAGTGCTCTCACTGTGATTATTATCTTGCGGATCAATACGGAAGATTTCATCAGAGAGATTTTTGCAGTGATAATGCTGTTTCATGTGATTCCTCAATACTTACCTCAAATGCATTCCCTTAGAGATTAATGCAGGGCGCTCCTCACCTTGCAGGCGGTTATTGGGTGGTTGCATCTAAGTTTAAAGTTCCATCCATGCCGTAAGGTCTATGTCTGGAGCAGGTAGGCAGGTAGGCAGGGAGGCGTTAAGTCTCTCGAAAAGTATTTGGTATGATTTGAATACTTAATAAAAAAGCCCCTGAGTTTTAACTCAGGGGCTTTTTGCATTGCCGCGATCAGGTTTACGCCGCTTTCGCTTCCAACTGGCTCAACGAGCGGTTCAGCGCGCTGAACAGTGCCTTGAAGCTCGCCGTGGTGATGTTTTCATCAATGCCCACGCCGTGCACAGGACGCTCGCCGTTCACGCGCAGTTCGATGTAGGCCGCAGCCTTGGCGTTGGTGCCGGCGCCGATTGCGTGTTCGTTGTAGTCCATGATCTCGACCGCTACCGGCAGGCCGGCTACCAGGGCTTCCAGTGCACCGTTGCCTTTGCCTTTCCAGTGCAGGTTGGTTTCGCCCTGGCCTTTGCCCGACACTTCCACCTCGACAAAGCTGTTGCCATTCTCTTCCTGCAGGCGATGGCTGACCAGCGCGTACGGGGTGTTGGCCTGCAAGTATTCACGCTGCAGCAATGCGTAGATCTGCGGGGCGGTCATCTCCAGGCCCACGCGGTCGGTTTCAGCCTGGACCACCTGGCTGAACTCGATCTGCATGCGGCGTGGCAAGCTGATGTCGTATTCCTGCTCCAGCAGGTAGGCGATACCGCCTTTGCCCGACTGGCTGTTCACGCGGATCACCGCTTCGTAGCTGCGGCCGATGTCCGCCGGGTCGATCGGCAAGTACGGCACTTCCCACAGGGCGTCGTCTTTCTGCTGGGCAAAACCCTTGCGGATCGCATCCTGGTGGGAGCCGGAGAACGCGGTGTGCACCAGGTCGCCGACATAGGGGTGACGTGGGTGCACCTGGATCTGGTTGCACTCCTCAACGACCTTGCGCACGCCGTCGATGTCGGAGAAGTCCAGCTGCGGGTCGAGGCCCTGGGTGTACATGTTCAAGGCCACGGTGACCAGGTCGACGTTGCCGGTACGCTCGCCGTTGCCGAACAGGCAGCCTTCGACACGATCGGCGCCGGCCATCAGGCCCAGCTCGGTGGCGGCAACGCCGGTGCCACGGTCGTTGTGGGTGTGCAGGCTGATGATCACGCTGTCACGACGGTTGATATGGCGACCGAACCATTCGATCTGGTCGGCATAGATGTTCGGCGTGGCGCACTCGACGGTGGCGGGCAGGTTGAGAATCACCTTGTGCTCAGGCGTTGGGTTCCACACCTCGATCACTGCGTCACATACTTCCTTGGCGAATTCCAGTTCGGTGGCGCTGAAGGTTTCCGGGGAGTATTCGAAGGTCCACTGGGTGTCTGGCTGTTGGGCCGCGTATTTGACAAACAGCTTGGCTGCGTTGACCGCGATGGCCTTGATGCCTTCCTTGTCCTGGTTGAACACGATGCGGCGGAACGACGGCGACGTGGCGTTGTAAAGGTGCACGATGGCCTTCTTGGCGCCGCGCAGCGATTCGAAGGTGCGTGCGATCAAGTCTTCACGGCCCTGGGTCAGCACCTGGATGGTGGTGTCCTCGGGGATGTGGTTGTCTTCGATCAGGGTGCGCACGAAGTCGAAGTCGGTCTGCGAGGCGGCCGGGAACGACGCTTCGATTTCTTTCACACCCACCGCGACCAGGGTCTTCCAGAAACGCAGCTTCTTCACCGCGTCCATCGGCTCGATCAGCGACTGGTTGCCATCACGCAGGTCGGAGCTGCACCAGATCGGCGCTTCGGTGATGGTTTTCGACGGCCAGGTGCGATCCGGGATATCGATGGTCGGGAACGCGCGGTATTTCGAAGACGGGTCTTTGAGCATGCTCATCGGGAAATCCTTTGTTGTAGGGGCCGAGAAAAGGCGGCCTGCCGTAGAACTGTTTTTAGGGATAAAACGTAAAGACGAGGCAGATCGATTCAGCCTGGCAGTCGTGCGCTGACAAGGCACAGGCTGCGGTGCTGGCGGAGCTGAATGAGGGTGTGAGAGGTTTTCATAAGCTCAACCCTAACCGCCGGGGTGAAAGATGGCAAGCAGTCGAGAAAAATTGAGATAAGTTCTGCTATTGGCGTAGGAAACGAGAGTTTATGCCTGAGAATGAGTCAGCGGCTGTTTTTAATTGCGCACCCATTATCGGGTGCGCAATTCCACGTTTCAGGGCTGGAACGCGCCGATGAAGATCGCCGGGTCGACCCGTGCATCGTTCAGACTGACATTCCAATGCATGTGCGGCCCCGTTGCGCGGCCCGTCGAACCGACCTTGCCGACCACCGCCCCGCGCGCCAGTTGCTGGCCGACTTTCACGTCGATCTTCGACATATGGCAGAACATGCTGATGAAGCCCTGGCCATGGTCGACGAACACGGTGTTGCCATTGAAGAAGTAGTTGCCGACCAGAATCACCTTGCCGTTGGCTGGCGTCTTGATCGGCGTGCCGGCTGGCACGGCGAAGTCCAGGCCCGAATGAGGGTTGCGTTCTTCACCGTTGAAGAAACGGCGTACGCCGAACTTGCTCGACAGGGGCCCGTTCACCGGTTTATCCAGCACCAGGTTGCTTGGCAGGTTCGGGCTGAAACTGCGGTACGCCTTGATCTGCACCGCCAGTTCCGCCTCGATGCGCTTGAGCTGCGCGGGATCGGGGTTGACCTGGCTTTTGTTTTTCAGGGTGATGCGCTGTTCCGGGTACTTTTTGTAGCCGACGATAAACGGCAGGTTGCGCCCACCGCTGCTGATGCGCTCATTGCCGGGCTTGACGGTCAGTGGAATGCCGACAATCGCCAGCCAGTTGTCCGCCTCCTTTACCACCAGCACCGGTTTACCTTGATACGTCGCTTTCGGCGCGGCGGCCGAAGGGCCCAGTTCGACCACGGCCACGCCGCCCGGCACAGGTTTGTTCAGGGTGCGGATAATGTAGCTGTCGGCGTGGGCATTGAAGGCGAGGCACAGCAGCATCAATACACTTAAAAGACGTGGCATCAATCAATCCAATAACGAAAGGGTGACGGGTGTCAGGTGGTTATCTTCCACCCGCACTTGCAGTTGGCCTTCCCCGAGACGCGCGGTGAGGCGCTGGCCGGTGTGGGTCTGTGCGGCATTGCGAATGGCCTGGCCACGCTCGTCGAGCAGAATGCTATAGCCACGGCCCAGGGTCGCCAGCGGGCTGACCACTTGCAGCGTCTGTACCTGGCTTTGCAGTTGCAGGCGGCGCGCCTTGAGGCCCTCGCGCATGGCGCGGGGCAGACGTTCGGCGAGGCTGTCCAGGCGTTGGCGCAACAGCGCCAGTTGACGGCCCGGGTGCTGACCGGCAAGGCGGGTTTCCAGGCGGATCAGGCGTTCGCGCCGGGTGTTGAGGTTGCGTTCGAAGGCGCGGCGCAGGCGCATGTCCAGGTCATCCAGGCGCTGGGCCTGCTGGCGCAGGCGCTCACCGGGATGGCGCAGGCGCCGGGCCATGCCTTCCAGGCGCAGGCGGTCGTGGCGCAGGCGGTTGCGCATCAGCATCACCAGGCGGCGGTGCAGGTTTTCGACCTGGCGCACCAGGTGGCTGGCGTCGGGCGCGAGCAGTTCGGCGGCGGCGGAGGGCGTGGGCGCGCGCACGTCGGCGACGAAGTCACTGATCGATACATCCGTTTCATGGCCGACGGCACTCACGATCGGCGTGACGCACGCATCCACCGCGCGGGCCACGGCCTCTTCGTTGAAGCACCAGAGGTCTTCCAGCGAGCCGCCGCCACGCGCCAGGATCAACGCATCGAAGCCGCGCGCATCTGCCAGTTTCAGCGCTCGCACAATCTGAGGTATGGCTTCGCGGCCTTGCACGGCGGTGGGGATCAATGTCAGTTCGACGTTCGGGGCCCGGCGGCGGAACACGCTGATGATGTCGCGGATCACCGCGCCCGTCGGCGAACTGATAATGCCAATGCGTCGAGGGTGCGCCGGCAGCGGCACCTTGCGTTCAGCACTGAACAGGCCTTCGGCGCTGAGTTTTTCCTTCAAGGCATCAAAGGCCAGGCGCAGCGCGCCATCACCGGCCGGATCCACGGTATCGAGGATCAACTGGTAGTCGCCGCGGCCCTCGAACAGCGAGACCTTGCCACGCACCTTGACCGCCAGGCCGTCTTTCAACGCCTGGCGCACCCGCGCAGCGTTGTTGCGAAACAACGCGCAACGCACTTGGGCGCCGCTGTCCTTGAGGGTGAAATACACATGGCCGGAGGCCGGGCGCGCGAGGTTGGAGATCTCGCCCTCGACCCAGATATTGGTGAACACGTCTTCCAGCAACACCCGCGCGCGGCCGTTGAGCTGGCTGACAGTCAGGACTTCGCGGTCCAGGCCCAGACGGGCAAAGGGATCTTTAATCATGGGCGGCAGTTTATAGGCATTCGTGCAGGGTTTGACAGAACTGCTCCACCAGCGCGCTCGGCGACTGCTGGCAGGCCAGGGCCACGGTGCTCAGGCAGTCCGGGTCGGCCAGGGGCAAAAAGTGCACGTTGGCGGGCGCGATGTCCTGCATGGATTTTGGTAACAAGGCAATACCGAAGCCGGCCTGGATCAGCTGCAGCTGGGTGGTCTTGCGCGACATCACCCGAGCGGCTTTGGGGAAAAATCCTGCGCGCATGCACAACTCGGCTGACAGATAACTCAATCCGCCGCGCTGCGGATGCGGGATCGAGATAAACGCCTGATCCTTGAGTTGGGCCAATTCGACCGGCGCCTGACTGCGCGCCAAGGGATGGTTCGGCGGTACCGCCAGCAGCAGTTGTTCACTGTATAAAGGCACTACACGCACGCCTTCGCGCTGGCGCAGTACGGGGAGGCGCAACAGGCCCACTTCCAGGCGACCGTCGGCGATTTCTTCCAACTGCGCTTCGGAGGACAGTTTGACGATGTCCATCGACACGCCGGGGCAGCGCGCGAGCCAAGTACTGATGCCCTCAAGCAAAGGCCCGCTCATCGGCACGGTGCTCGAATGGCTCAGGCGCAGCGTGCCGAGTTGGCCGTTGCCCACCTGCGTCGCCATTTCGCTGGCTTTGAGCAACTCGCTCAGCAGGTTGCGTGCACGCGGATAGAAGGCCTCACCGGCGGCCGTCAAGCGCGGCTGGCGCGCCGTGCGTTCGAACAGCGGGGTTTGCAGCTGGATCTCCAGCTCCTTGATCTGCCGGCTCAGTGCCGATTGCGCGACAAACAGGCGCTCGGCGGCAGCGCTGAAACTGCCACTGTCGGCGATTTCGACGAAGTAGCGCAGTTGGCGGGTAGAGATCACGCGTCATGCCTTTTCGAGATGGGTGGAGGGCTTTGAAGATATTAGTCGCAACCCTCGCGAATGGCTAAAGTGATGGCCATCTCTTACAAGGAATCACCCATGGGCCCGGTTGAACTGATGAGTCAGTGGTCGTTTGGCGGTGTGGATTGGCTGGTGATCGGCCTGGGCATTGTCGTGGCCTACATCGTGTTTGGCATCGCCGGCTTCGGCACGGCGCTGGTGGCGGGGCCGATCCTGATCGTGTTCATGCCGCTGTCGAAGATCATCCCGTTGCTGGTGCTGCTGGATTTTGTCGCGGCGTTTGGCAACCTGCTGCAGTCGCGCCGGGATGTGAACAAGCCGGAGCTGCTGCGGTTGCTGCCCTGCATGGCGATTGGCTGCACCCTGGGCGTGGTGTTCTTGCTCAACCTGCATTCGGACCTGTTGCTGCTGTTGATGGGACTGTTTATCAGCGCCTACGCGATTTACAGCCTGGCCGTAAAGGCGCGGCCGACCCAGCTGGCGGCGGGCTGGTCGATCCCGATGGGCACGGTCGGCGGGCTGTTTGGTGCGTTGTTCGGCAGTGGTGGCTTCTTATATGCCATCTACCTCAACAGCCGCTTGCCCAAGGACGCGGCGCGTGCCACGCAAAGCGCGCTGATCAGTTGCAGCACGGTGGTGCGCTTGACTCTGTTCCTGATTGCCGGGGTCTATGCGGATCTGCCGTTGCTGATGTTGGCGCTGTGCCTGTTGCCGGCGATGGCCCTGGGATTGTGGTGCGGGCGCAGGCTGACGATGCGCATGTCTCGCGAGGCGTTCGTGCGGTTGGTGACATGGCTGGTGCTGGCGAGTGGGATTGCGTTGATCGGGCGGTATTTGAGTACTTGACCTGTGTGGGGCAGGGATTAAGCTGCCAGCCTTCAGGGCCTCTTCGCGAGCAAGCCCGCTCCCACATTTTGATTTGTGAATAGGTTCAAATGTGGGAGCGGGCTTGCTCGCGAAGGCGCCAGACGGCCCACCGCAGGACTCCCAGGCCTCATGCACTCGCAAAGCATCCTTGTCCCG
>NZ_JASCPP010000048.1:0-47279 GCF_029959745.1 Pseudomonas sp. PS01298
GGGCTTGCTCGCGAAGGCGGCGGGTCAGTCAACACATCGACTGCTGACAGATCGCTTTCGCGAGCAAGCCCGCTCCCACAGTGGATCTGTGGTGCCCAGCCTTACTTCTGTTTTTCCAGCTGATGGTATTTACCGTCTTTGTCCCACTGGTAAACCACGTAGTCGGAGACTTTCAGGTCACCCTTCGCGTCCCAGGCTTTTTCACCCATCACGGTTTTCACCGGGTGCGCCTTGAGCCACTTGGCGGCGTCTTCGCCCTTGTTGGACTTGGCGCCATTGAAACCAGCGGCCAGGGCCTGGATCGAGGCGTAGGCGTACAGGGTGTAGCCTTCTGGCTCGGTGCCGTTTTTGCGGAACTCTTCAACCACGGCCTTGCTGTCCGGCAGCAGGCGCGGGTCGGCGCCGAAGGTCATGTACACGCCATCCACGTACTGCTTGCCACCAGCGGTCGCGACCAGTTCGTCGGTAACCACGCCGTCATCGGACATGAACTTCACGTCCTTGAGGCCGGCTTCACGGATCTGGCGAACCAGAGGACCGGCTTCCGGGTGCAGGCCGCCGAAGTACACGACGTCAGCACCGGTGGAACGGATCTTGGTGACCAGGGCGCTGAAGTCTTTCTCGCCACGGGTCAGGCCTTCTTCCAGCACCGGCTTGACGCCGCGCTTGGTCAACTGCGCCGCAGTGGCGTCGGCCAGGCCTTTGCCGTAGGTGTCCTTGTCGTTGATGACCGCGACTTTCTTGCCCTTGAGCACGTCGACGATGTAGTCGCCAGCAACGATGCCTTGCTGGTCGTCACGCCCGCACATACGGAACATGGCGCCCAGGCCGCGTTCGGTCACTTGTGGGTTGGTGGAGCCTGGGGTGATCGCGATGATGCCCGCCTCGTCATACACCTCGGACGCCGGGATGGTGTTGGACGAGCAGAAGTGCCCGACCACGCCGATGACTTTGTCCTGGTCTGCCAGGCGGTTGGCCACGGCTACGGCTTGCTTGGGTTCGCAGGCGTCGTCGCCGGCGACCAGCACGATTTTCTCGCCGTTGATGCCACCGGCCTTGTTGACCACATCGGCTGCCGCCTGGGCACCCTTCATGTACTGCTCACCGAAAGCGGCGTTGGCGCCCGTCATCGGCCCCGCCACGCCAATCTTCACATCAGCTTGAACAAACGTAGAAACACCCAGCGCCGCTGCAACGGCGAGGGCCAGAAAACCTTTCTTGTAAAACGTCTGGGACATGAGTGGTGCTCCGATATTTTTGATTTTTGGCACGACAACTTGCATTCAAACCTTTCACTGAAAGCCCAGAGCAAGGCGCGTGCCATTACGTTTTTATTCTTCAAAAAGACACGGTGTCATTGGGATTGCTGGCGTTTCGACTCCTTTTGCCAGGACGTGCAACCCTCTAGCGTCAAGAGGTGCAACCGGTGGATCTAAAAAGTACAACCTTGGCAGGTCGCACCTGCAACCAGACGGATAAACGACAGTTCCTGCACCTGTAACAACGTGCGTAACGGAACTGCACATTTACAGTGCGTGATTGCTACGACTTGCACCAATACAGATTAGTAGCCTGCTAAGAAAATGCAGGCTTCTGAGCAGTATTTCGCTGATCAGATCACGATCCTCAGGCATTGTCCGGCGTGATACAGCGAGAATCCGGCTTCATACAGGCAACTGCGCAGGCCCACTCCGGCCAGCGGTTGCATGGGCGCGAACGGAATCGGCAAGGCCTGGGGATTCTGGTGACACAGGTAATCGGCAAACGCCTTGCCGACCACACTGCCGGTGGTCACGCCGCGCCCGTTATAGCCCGTTACTGCCACAAGGCCAGGGGCCGGTTCGAACAGGCGCATCAGGTGATCCGGGGTGAAGGCGATGCAGCCGGTCCAGGTGTACTCCCACTGCACCGATTTGAGGTACGGGAAGTAATGCTGCTGCACCCGATCGGCCCACGCCTTGAGGAACCAGGCCGGTTTCTGGTTCCCGTTGCCCAGGCTGCCGAGCAACAGGCGGCCATCAGCATCGCGGCGGATGCTGCTCAAGACCTGGCGCGTGTCCCAGGAACCCTGGCCGCCGGGCAGGATTTGCTTGGCGGCGTCGTCGGTGAGGGGCGCCGAGGCCACTTGGTAGTAATAGCCGGGGAAAAAGTTGCGGCGCAGTTCGGTCCATTCGCCTTCGGTGTAGGCGTTGGATGCGATCACCACCTGTGCAGCCTGCACCGCACCGTTGGCGGTCTGCACCGACCAATGCGCGCCTTGGCGCTCCAGTTGGGTGACGGGGGAATGGTCAAACAGTTGTCCGCCCAAACCCGCCGCCGCATTGGCCAGGCCACTGGTGTAGGCCATCGGGTTGAGGGTGCCGGCGCGCCTATCCAGCAGGGCGGCGGCGATCTTCTGGGTGCCGGTGGCTTGCTCGCAGGCCTGGCCGGTGAGTAATTCGACCGGCGCCCCACGGCGCTTCCACTGCTCTTCGCGACTGCGCAGATCCGCCTCGCCCCGGGCGTTGTGCGCCATGTGCAAGGTGCCTTCGCGGCGCAATTGGCAATCGATGTTGTATTTGTCGATCAGGCTGAACACCAGCGACGGCGCGGCGCCCAACATGCGGTTGAGCTGGCTGCCCACCGCCTCGCCGAAACCGGCTTCGATCTCGTCCGGTGGAATCCACATGCCGGCATTCACCAGCCCGACGTTGCGCCCCGAACCGCCGTGGCCGGTGCGATGGGCCTCGAGTACGGCGACACTTTTGCCTTGTTCCAGCAAGTGAATGGCGGCCGACAAACCGGTGATCCCGGCGCCGATCACGCACACATCCACCTTGACCTCGCCCGCCAGCGCCGCACGCTCCGGCCGGCCGGGGGTGAGGTGTTCCCACAAACATGTTTCGCGCAATGCCATTGCCAGACTCCGATGAGACCTAACAAACATCTAAATTCAGTTTCGACTTGGTAATCCAATCAACTGTGGGAGCGGGCTTGCTCGCTCCCACATTTTTTCCGCGTTCCGGCAGGTATTTAGTCGAAAGTAATGCCTTGGGCCAGCGGCAATTCCAGCGAGTAGTTCACGGTATTGGTCTGGCGACGCATATACCCGCGCCACGCATCCGAACCCGACTCACGTCCGCCGCCGGTCTCTTTCTCACCGCCAAACGCGCCGCCGATTTCCGCACCACTCGGGCCGATGTTGACGTTGGCGATCCCGCAGTCGCTGCCGACCGCCGACATGAACTGCTCGGCTTCACGCACGTCGGTGGTGAAGATGCACGACGACAAGCCTTGCGGCACGGCGTTGTTCAGGCGCAGGGCTTCGGCGAAGTCGGTGTAGCCGATCACGTACAGAATCGGCGCGAAGGTTTCGGTGCACACCACGTCGCTTTGCTCGGGCATTTCCACAATCGCCGGCGACACGTAGTAGGCGTTGGGGAAGGTGTCTTCCAGTTGGCGCTTGCCGCCGAATACCTTGCCGCCTTCGCTCAGGGCTTGCTCCAGGGCGTCCTGCATGTTGTCGAAGCCGTGCTTGTCGATCAGCGGACCGATCAGGTTGCCTTCCAGCGGGTGGCCGATGCGCACCTTGGAATAGGCGGCCTTGAGACGGGTGACGATTTCTGCCTTGACCGACTCGTGGGCGATCAGGCGGCGCAGTGTGGTGCAACGCTGGCCGGCGGTGCCCACCGCACTGAACAGGATGGCGCGCACGGCCATGTCCAGGTCGGCGCTCGGGCCGAGGATCATCGCGTTGTTGCCGCCCAGTTCGAGGATGCTGCGCGCGAAACGCGCGGCGACTTTCGGGGCGACTTCCCGGCCCATGCGCGTGCTGCCGGTGGCGCTGATCAGGGCCACGCGCGGGTCGTCCACCAGCGCGGCGCCCGCATCGCGGCCGCCGATGATGACTTGGCTGAGGTATTGCGGGGCGTCAGTGAATTTTTTCAGCACGCGCTCGAACAGCGCCTGGCAGGCCAGGGCGGTGAGCGGGGTCTTTTCCGAAGGTTTCCAGATCACCGCGTTGCCGCACACCAGCGCCAGGGTGGTGTTCCACGCCCACACCGCCACCGGGAAGTTGAAGGCGCTGATCACACCGACCACGCCCAGCGGGTGCCAGGTTTCACGCATGTGATGGCCGGGGCGCTCGGAGGCGATGGTCAAGCCATACAGCTGGCGGGACAGGCCGACGGCGAAGTCGCAGATGTCGATCATTTCCTGCACTTCGCCCAGGCCTTCCTGGGTGATCTTGCCGGCTTCCCACGAGACGAGTTCGCCAAGGTCGGCCTTGTATTCGCGCAGCACATCACCGAACTGGCGCACCAGCTCACCACGACGCGGTGCCGGCACTTTGCGCCAGGCCTCGAATGCATGCTCGGCGCGACTGACCTGCTGCTCCACCTCGGCGGCGCCCTCCCAGTGCACACTGCCGATACGGCTGCCATCAATCGGCGAATGCACGGGCTGTTTACCCGCCTGGTACAGCGCCGGGTTTACCCCGAGACGATCAAGCAATGCAGCAACCATGGGTCACTCCTTCAATCTGCAGACAGAAAAATTGCGCCGCGGCCCACACGGCGATCCTGAGCTTATTTGTAGCTGGCCCAAGACTTGCCAACAAACGACGATTAGGCGAGATATCATTCCGTTTATTCATGCAAAGAATAAAAAGAGGCGTGCCGTGCTGAACAAAAGACATTTGCCCTCGATCACCGCCCTGCAGTGTTTCGAAGCCGCCACCCGCCACCTGAGCTTCACCCGCGCCGCCGAGGAGCTGAACCTCACGCAAAGCGCGGTGAGCAAACAAGTGGCGCAGCTCGAAGAACTGCTGCAGCACCTGCTGTTTCGCCGCGTGCGCCGCCGCTTGCAGATGACCCCGGCGGGCGACCTGTACCTGGTGGAAGTGCGCAAGATCCTCACGCAGGTGGAGATGTCCACCCACTACCTGCGCTCCTACGGCGGCGAGACCGAAGTGCTGCGCGTGTCCACGCCATACACGTTCGGCGCCCGCTGGCTGGTGCCGCGCCTCAAGGGCTGGCGCCTGCGTCACCCGCAGATCCACCTGGACCTGTGCAACGAGCAGGAGCCGGACGAGTTGCTGCAAGGCAAGGCCGACATGGCCTTCTACTTCGGCCAGGGCTCACGCCCTGGCACCGAGAGCCTGAAGCTGTTCAGCGAAGAACTGGTACCGGTGTGCGCGCCGGAGAGCCTGCCAGTCCAGCCCTTCACCGACCCGACCCAACTCAGCGAGCTGGTGTTGCTGCAGAACGCCTCGCGGCCCCAGGGCTGGCACGACTGGTTCGCGAGCCAAGGTTTCCACACCGAGCACAGCTACCACGGGCCGCGTTTCGACACGTTCTATATGTGCATCCGCGCCGCGCAGGTGGGCTGTGGCGTGGCCCTGCTGCCGCGCTTTCTGGTGGAGGAGGAGTTGGCCGAGGGCAAGCTGGTGATTCCTTGGCCGCATGCAATGCCGAGCCAGGATGCGTATTACCTGGCGTATCCGGAGCATTCGGCGGAGGTGCCAAAGGTGCGCGAGTTTGTGAAGTGGATGATGGAGCAAGTTGAACCTGTTTGAGCCCCGTCGCCTGACATGCCGCCTTCGCGAGCAAGCCCGCTCCCACATTTAAAATGCATTCCAAATGTGGGAGCGGGCTTGCTCGCGAAGGCGCCAGTGGCCACAACAAAGATCCCAAGATGAAAAAACGCTGGCAAAACCCCACAGGTCTATGCGCCACTAGCCCCCTTCCTTAATTGTGCGTAAAGGTCGGCGCCGATCGCCGACCCGTCTGGAGATTCCCGTTATGAGCGAGAGTGTGTTTGCCGATCGCATCGTGCAGAACCTGCTCGACACCGACTTCTACAAGCTGACCATGATGCAGGCGGTGCTGCACAACTACCCGAACGTGGAAGTTGAATGGGAATTTCGTTGCCGTAACAGCGAAGACTTGCGCCCGTATCTGGCGGAGATCCGCTACCAGATCGAGCGCCTTGCCGAGTTGAGCTTGAGCCCGGACCAACTGGGCTTCCTGGAGCGCATCAGCTTCATGAAGCCGGATTTCCTGCGCTTCCTCGGGCTGTTCCGCTTCAACCTGCGCTACGTGCAGACCGGTATCGAGAATGGCGAGCTGTTTATCCGCCTGCGCGGCCCGTGGCTGCATGTGATCCTGTTTGAAGTGCCGATGCTGGCCATCGTCAGCGAAGTGCGCAACCGCTACCGCTACCAGACCGTGATCCTCGAACAGGCCCGCGAGCAGCTGTACCGCAAGTTCGACTGGCTGACCGCCAACGCCAGCAGCGACGAGCTGTCTGAGCTGCAAGTGGCCGACTTCGGCACGCGCCGGCGCTTTTCCTACCGAGTCCAGGAAGAAGTGGTCAGCGTGCTCAAGCATGACTTCCCCGGGCGTTTTGTCGGTACCAGCAACGTGCACCTGGCCCGCGAGTTCGATATGAAGCCGCTTGGCACCATGGCCCATGAATGGATCATGGCCCACCAGCAACTGGGCCCGCGCCTGATCGACAGCCAGATCGCCGCCCTCGACTGCTGGGTCCGCGAATACCGTGGCCTGCTGGGCATCGCCTTGACCGATTGCATCACCACCGACGCGTTCCTCGGCGACTTCGACTTGTACTTCGCCAAGCTCTTCGACGGCCTGCGCCACGACTCCGGTGACCCGGTGCAGTGGGCGGAAAAAGCCATCGCCCACTACCACAAGCTCGGCATCGAGCCGATGAGCAAGACCCTGGTGTTCTCCGACAGCCTGTCGTTGCCCAAGGCGCTGGAGATTTTCCGTGCGCTGCGCGGTCGGATCAATGTGAGCTTCGGCATCGGCACTAACCTGACCTGTGACATTCCAGGGGTGGAACCGATGAGCATCGTGCTTAAAATGACCGCCTGCAATGGCCAGCCCGTCGCGAAAATCTCCGATGAAGCGGGCAAGACCCACTGCACCGATCCGAATTTCGTCGCCTATTTGCGTCACGTTTTCAAAGTACCTGCCCTTTCCAGCAAGGAGTGAATCATGCAAGCCGTACAGCGTGAGATTGCGCAGCAGCTCAAGGTCCAAGCACCGTTCAAAGACCAGGCGGCCCTTGAAGCCGAAGTTGCGAGGCGTGTGGCATTTATCCAGGACTGCCTGCGCAATTCCGGGCTCAAGACATTGGTGCTGGGCATCAGCGGCGGCGTCGACTCCCTGACCGCCGGCCTGTTGGCCCAACGCGCGATGCAGGAGCTGCGCACCCGCACCGGGGATGAAGCCTACCGGTTTATCGCGGTGCGCCTGCCCTATGAAACCCAGTTCGATGAAATCGACGCCCAGGCATCGGTGGACTTTATCGAGCCGGACGAGCGCCACACCGTCAACATCGGCCCGGCGGTGAAGTCGCTGGCCAATGAAGTCGCGGCATTCGAAGGCAAGGCCGCGGTGTCCCGCGATTTCGTGCTGGGCAATACCAAGGCGCGCATGCGCATGGTGGCGCAGTACACCATCGCCGGCGCGGCCGGTGGCCTGGTGATCGGCACCGACCATGCGGCGGAAGCCGTGATGGGCTTTTTCACCAAGTTTGGTGACGGCGCCTGCGACCTCGCCCCCCTGAGTGGCCTGGTGAAAAACCAGGTCCGCGCGATTGCGCGGCACTTTGGTGCGCCGGAGTCGCTGGTCGAGAAAATCCCGACTGCCGACCTCGAAGACCTGTCACCAGGCAAGCCTGACGAAGCCTCCCATGGGGTGACCTACGCCGAGATCGATGCGTTCCTGCACGGCGAGCCGGTGCGTGAGGAAGCGTTCAAGATCATCTGCGACACCTACCGCAAGACCGAGCACAAGCGGGTCATGCCGTTCGCGCCGTGAACACTGTGGTGAATGGGCCGTTGTGGCGAGCGGGCTTGCCCCGCGTTGGGCCGCGCAGCGGCCCCAGTGAGTTGAACGCGGTCATTCACACAAGCCATGTGGCAGTTTTTGGGGCCGCTTCGCAGCCCAACGCGGGGCAAGCCCGCTCGCCACAGGTTTTCGCCGCCTACAAAAAAAGCGCCTGAAAAGGCGCTTTTTTTCCGACCGGAGTCGGCTTACTTCACGACAACAGTGCCTTTCATCATCGAGATGTGGCCTGGGAACGAGCAGAAGAACGCGTAATCCGTACCGGCGGCCAGTTTCGACACATCGAAGGTTACGGAATCTTTCTCGCCAGCACCGATGATCTTGGTGTGGGCGATGATGCGGGTGTCGCCGTCTTTCAGGTAGTTCTTGTCGATGCCGGCAGCCATGCCGTCGCTGGCGACGCCAGGCATGTCGGCGGCGGAGCTCAGCACCCAGTTGTGGCCCATGACGTTTTTCGGCAGGTTGCCGGAGTGAGTCAGCTCGACGGTGAATGTCTTGCAGCTTTTGTCGATTTCAATGGCCTTGGTGTTGAAGGACATTTGATCAGTGGAGTCGACGGTGACCTTGCACTCTGCAGCAAGCAACTGGCCGCTCGCCAGAGTCAGCAGGGAAACAGCAACGAGTTTGGCAAACATGTGAATCTCCAAGGCAGGGTTAAAAAACGCGTATTGCGACAAGGGTGCCTCATGCAGGCGTAAATTCTTATGATCTGAATCAACAGATTGTATACAACTTTAGGCTATCAGACTTATCAACACAATCTACCAGCTAAAGTAGCGACACCTGCCTATGATCGGCCCATCACCCTTTGGAGTCCGAACCATGCGCCTCAATCACCTGTTCAACGGCCTGCTGGCCGCGTACGCCTGCGGTAAGTGAAGGCCAAGCGCCCCTTGAAGCTGCTACCATGACGGCCCAAGGCAGCTGCGCGCCGCCCACCCTCACCTTCGACCCTAGAGGATCGCCCATGGCCAAACCTAATTACTCCTTCGCCAAACGTCAGAGAGACTTGGCCAAGGAGCAGAAGAAAGAGGAAAAGCTGCAACGCAAGAAAGCCGCTGCAGATGAAGAAGCCGGCGCACTGAACCCGGATGCCGAAGGCGAAGTAGCGACTGACGACACCGAGACACCGAAAGACCCGGCTGAATAATTGATCTGTTGCGCCAGGTCGCGAGCGGGCTTGTCGTGGCTATCGGACTTGCCGTGACAAGCGGGCTTGTTGTGGCGAGCGGGCTTGCCCCGCGTTGGGCTGCGAAGCGGCCCCAATATATCCCCCGTTAGTTCAGATAGACCGCAGTTTCAGGCTTCAGGGCTGCTGCGCAGCCCAACGCGGGGCAAGCCCGCTCGCCACAAATTAAGAAGCCCGATACTCACTCCAGCGGCATCACCGTCACCCGCACTTCCGGGTCATGGCTGCCTCCCCCCAGGATCACCCCGCGCAACGGCGATACATCGGAAAAGTCCCGGCCCCAGGCCAGGGTGATGTGTTCCAGTGCCGGCTGTACATTGTTCGTCGGATCAAAATCCACCCACCCCGCGACCGGGCAATACACCGAAACCCACGCATGTGACGCATCGGCGCCGATCAGCCGTGGCTGGCCAGGCGGTGGCTGGGTCAACAGGTAGCCGCTGATATACCGCGCCGCCAGGCCCCGCGAGCGCAGGCACGCGAGCATCAGGTGGGCGAAGTCCTGGCACACGCCGCGCCGGCGCTCCAGCACTTCCACCAGCGGCGTGGCGACCTGGGTGGCTTCGGCATCGAAGGTGAATTCGCTGAAGATCTTTTCCATCAAGGCCTGCACGCCCAACAGCAACGGCTTGCCGGGAGGGAAACAGCTCTCGGAAAACTCGACGAAGGTTTTCTTCAGGTGCACATAGGGCGATTCGAAGCGATAGCGGCACGCTTCAACCAGCTGTGGCGACAGCGGCTGGCTGCTGTAGGTCAGGCTGTCACGGGTCTGGTCCCAAGGCGGTGACTGCTGGAAATCCAGCGTCGGCCGCGCCAGCACTTCGACGGTGAGCCCGGCATTCACCAGCAATTCATCGTGGGGCCGCTCGAACGCCAGCCGTGTGATCGGGTTGCCGAACACGTCCAGCTCATCGCGACGCGAAGACGGCGGCGGGCTGATCTCCAGCTGCTGCGCGCTGCAGCGCTGCCAGGCACAGGGGCGCGGCCACAGGTGCGCCAACTGCTGGGCCAGGGACACCGGGCTGTCGTAGTGGTAGTGGGTATCGTGGAAAATCTGGTAGCGCGCACTCATCACACCGACACCGTTTGCTGACTGACATCATCCACATGGGCAAAGTGACGCAACGCCAGGCGATCCGACACTTGCCCGCTTTCATCGGCGACCGCCTGCAACAGGTCGGCCAGCCCCTCCAGCGCGGCGCGCACGCTGGACTCGCCAAACAGCGGGTTTTCCAGGCAGCCCAGGTCGAAACGCGCGAGGCGCTCGACCAACGGCGCCAGGCCGGTTTCGCGCGGCACACCGAAGTCGTCGTTGAGGCGACGCAAGGTGCGGCTCACCAGTTTCAGCTGGAACAGCACGGCGTGGGGGTTCTGCTCATCCAGCAGCAACAAGTCCAGCACCGGGATCAGTTGCGGCACCGCCAGGTAGCGCGAACGATAGGTGATGCTGCTGTTGCCTAACTCCAGCAACCACTCCAGCCCCGCCTGGTCGAACACCGCCACGCCGCGCAGGAATGCCGCCAGGCTGCTGCTGAGAAATTGCAGGCGCTCGATGCGCCGGCCCATCATCAAAAAGCGCCAGCCTTCATCGCGGGTCATGTCGTCCAGCGCAAAGCCGGACAGCGCCGCCAGGGACATCACCAGGCGGTTGAGAAAATCCAGTAATTCGCCAAAATCCGGGCTTTCGCTTTCCAGCTCCAAGGCTTCGCGCTGCAGCTCGACCAAGGCCTGCCAGTTCTCGCGGGACAACTTGCCGCGCACCTGCGACGCCGCCCACTGCAGGCGCTGCAGGTTGGCACGCAGGCTCGACGGCCAGTCATCGCCGAGCAACGCCGCGAGCAGGCGCTCGGGCAGCTCGCCTTCCTCAGGCAACAAACGCAAGTTCTCGCCCAGCTCGACCGCGGCCTGCAGTGCCAGCGGATCGTCGCCATCGACGTAGCGTGCCAGCACAATGCGCAGCCAGCGCGCACTGTCATCGCAGCGCTCGCAATAACGCCCGAACCAGAACAGGTTTTCCACCACCCGTGACGGCAGATACGGGTCGCGGCGCACCAGATCATGCGCGCCAATCGCCCGTTGCGCGCGCCAGTGCTCGGCACCAGCAGCCCGTTCACCGAGGACCCAGGTGTCCTTACTGGCACCACCGCGTTGCATCGACACCACCTCGGCATCGGCTTCGGCCGCCACGCGGGTCAGGCCACCGGGCAGCACACGATAGCCATCCTCACTGGCCACCGCATACACACGCATGCCGATGGCGCGGTGTTGCAGGTGATCATCCACGGTGTGCCACACCGGCGCCTGGGACAGCTGCGCCAGCTCTTGGGCGACATACGCGTAAGGCCGCGCGCGCATGCGTTCGGCGAGGGCCTGGCGCTGCTGGTCATTCAAGTCGCGGCCAAATACCGGGGTGAAGCTTTGCGACGGAAACGCCGGTTTGATCAGCAGCTCCGGCAATTTCTCCAGGGCTTCGGCCAGCACCGGCGCTTCACCGCACCACCAGGTGGCGATGGACGGCAGGATCAGCTCTTCGCCAAACAGGAACTGGTTGATCTTCGGCAGGAAACCGAGCAACCCCGGCGACTCCAGCACGCCGCTGCCCAGGGCATTGGCCACCAGCACATTGCCCTGACGCACGGCGTCGAGCAGGCCGGGCACGCCGAGGGCCGAGTCGGTACGCAGCTCCAGCGGGTCGCAGAAGTCGTCATCCAGGCGCCGCATGATGGCGTGCACCCGGCGCAGGCCGCTGAGGGTCTTCAGGAAGACGGTGCTGTCGCGCACGGTGAGGTCGCCGCCCTCCACCAGCGGGTAGCCGAGCTGGCGCGCGAGGTAGAGGTGTTCGAAATAGCTCTCGTTGAAACGCCCGGGTGTGAGCAGCACGATCAGCGGCGGCTGGTCATCGCCGGGCGCTTGGCGGGCCAGAGTTTCCTGCAGCGTGCGGAAGAAACCGGTGAGGTGCTGCACCTGCAGGTCGCGGTACAGGTCCGGGAACGCCCGCGACACGATGGTACGGTTTTCCAGGGCATAACCGGCCCCCGACGGCGCTTGCGTGCGGTCGGCCGTCACCCACCAACGGCCATCCGGGGTGCGCGCCAGATCCACCGCATACAGGTGCAGGAACGCGCCGTCCGGCGGCTGGATACCCTGGCACGGCCACAGGAAGTTGTTGTGCCCGAACACCAGCTCGGCGGGCAGCAAGCCCTCGGTGATCAAGCGTTGCGGCCCGTACAGGTCAGCCAGCACCGCATTGAGCAGGCGCGCCCGCTGGGCGATACCCGCTGCCAGCTGCTGCCACTCATCGGCAGCCAGCACGTGCGGCAACAGGTCCAATTCCCACGGACGGTCGGCGCCCTTGGGGTCGGCGTAAACGTTGTAGGTCACGCCATTTTCCTGGATCTGCCGGGTCAGCAGCGCCTGGCGCTGGGCCAGTTGCGCGGGTGTGCTGCGCTGCAGGTGATCGAGCAGGCGCCGCCAATGGGCACGCACCGCGCCGCTGTCGTCGAGCAGTTCGTGATAAGTGCCCGCAGTCAGCGGGTAACGGTCGAGCAAGTCGGGCATGGAACGCTCGGCAGAGGCAAGGGAAGTCAGATTAACTCAAATTTACTGCGATCCAATGTGGGAGCAGGCTTACCTGCGACAGCGGTTTTCCAGTCATCTTATTGGCTGGCTGATACACCGCTATCGCAGGCAAGCCAGCGCCCACATTTTCCAACCGCGTTCAGTCATTTTTATTGGGGAAACGCCGTAAATCCAGGGTCATCGGTAGCTCATCGTTGATGATCATCGTCGGTACCTGCAGCTTCCCAGGCGTATGCCCCAACCTGAAAAACCGCGCCATCCGCCGGCTCTCGGCTTCATTGGCATTCACCGGCAAGCTGTCGTAGTTGCGCCCGCCCGGATGGGCCACGTGGTACTGGCAGCCGCCCAGGGAGCGCTGCATCCAGGTGTCGAGCAGATCGAATACCAACGGCGCATGCACCGCGATGGTCGGTTGCAGACAGTTGGCCGGTTGCCAGGCGCGGTAACGCACGCCGGCAACGAACTCGCCGACGCGCCCGGTGGGTTGCAGCGGCACCGGGATGCCATTGCAGGTCAGCAGATAACGCTGCGGCGGCAAGCCGCTCAACTTCACCTGCAAGCGCTCCAGCGATGAATCGACATAACGCACGGTGCCGCCCACCGCGCCCTCTTCACCGAGTACATGCCAGGGCTCCAGGGCCTGGCGCAGTTCCAGTTCGATGCCGCTGACTGCGTAGTCGCCGACCTTGGGAAAACGGAATTCCAGGTGCGCGGCAAACCATTCGGCGCGCAGTGGGTAACCGGCGGCATTGAGTTCGACGATCACATCGGCAAAGTCCTGCTCGATAAAGTGCGGCAGCAGGAAACGGTCGTGCAGTTCGGTGCCCCAGCGCGCCAGTTTTGGCGGTGCATAGGGCTCACGCCAGAAGCGCGCGACCAACGCGCGCAGCAACAGCTGCTGGGTCAAGCTCATGCGCGCATGGGGCGGCATTTCAAAGGCGCGCAATTCCAGCAGGCCCAGGCGGCCGGTGGCCCCATCCGGCGAGTAGAGTTTGTCGATGCAGAATTCGGCGCGGTGGGTGTTGCCAGTCACGTCGATCAGCAGGTTGCGCAGCAAGCGGTCCACCAACCACGGCGGACACTCCTCGCCCGGTTCGGGCATTTGCGCGAAGGCGATTTCCAGCTCGTACAGCGCATCGTTGCGTGCTTCGTCGACCCGTGGCGCCTGGGAAGTCGGGCCGATGAACAGGCCGGAAAACAGGTACGAGAGCGAAGGATGGTTATGCCAGTAGCTGATCAGACTGCGCAGCAAATCCGGCCTGCGCAGGAACGGTGAATCCTTGGGCGTCGCGCCGCCGAGTACAAAGTGGTTACCGCCGCCGGTGCCGGTGTGACGGCCGTCGATCATGAATTTCTCGGTGGTCAGCCGGGTTTGCCGAGCCTCTTCGTAGAGGAATTCGGTGCGCTCCACCAACTCGTCCCAGGTGGCGGACGGCTGCACGTTGACCTCGATCACACCAGGGTCCGGCGTAACGCGGAAGTTGCTCAGGCGCGTATCCGCCGGCGGCTCGTAGCCTTCGAGCAGCACCGGGCAATGCAGCTCTTCGGCGGTGGCTTCGATGGCGGCCACCAGCTCCAGGTAATCCTCGACGCGCTCCAGCGGCGGCATAAACAGGTACAGGCGCCCTTCCCTGGCCTCGGCGCACAGGGCGGTACGGGTCAGCCAGTCGGCTGACTCGTCTACCTTCGGCACGCGCTCGTCGCTCGGCGCAGGTTCACCGTGGCTCTGCAGTTGCGCGGTTGTCGGCAGCCCCGGCTGATCCTGGTTCGGGTCGGTGGGATGCACAAAGGGATATTCCGCCGCCGTCACCCACGGTTGCGAGGCCAAGGGCAGGCGATAGCCCAGCGGCGAATCGCCTGGCACCAGACGGCAATGGTTATCGCGCAAGTACCAGCGCCCGCTCTGCCAGCGATCATTGGCGGCGGTGCGCGCCAGCGGCAGCACCTGGCCGATGACTTTATCCAGGCCCTGGCTGAACACTTTGCGCAGGCGTTCGCGCTCAAGGTCATCACTCAGGCGCGGGTCTTGGGCGGTGACGTTTTGCGGCAGCGCGCCTTCGCGCCACAGGTAATAGAAATTGTCTTCGAAGGCCGGGAACACGAAACGCGCCGACAGCTTCAGACGCTCGGCGACGCTGGCCAGAAAACGCCCGGCCAGCGCGCCATCGGCGCCGTAGTCCTGTTGTTCATCGGCGATCAGCGCGCTGTTGTGCCAGATCGGCACGCCGTCGCGGCGCCAGTAACAATTGAGCGACCAACGCGGCAGTTGCTCGCCGGGGTACCACTTGCCCTGGCCAAAGTGCACCAGGCCTTTGGGCGCATAGTGCTTGCGCATGCGCTGGAACAGCTCGGCGGACAGCCGTCGCTTGTCGGGCCCGAGGGCGGCGGTGTTCCACTCGGCGCCGTCGGGGTCGTCGATGGACACGAAGGTCGGCTCGCCGCCCATGGTCAGGCGCACGTCATCCTTGAGCAGGTCGCCGTCAATCTGCCGGCCCAGGGCCTGGATCGCCAGCCATTGCTCTTCGGTGTAGGGCTTGGTGACGCGTGGCGCTTCCCAAATGCGTTCAACCGACATCTCGTGGGTAAATTCGCACTCGCAGGGTTCCACCAACCCACTGATTGGCGCGGCGGATGATGGATCGGGACTGCAAGCGAGCGGGATATGCCCTTCACCGGCGAACAGCCCGGAGGTGGCATCCAGGCCAATCCAGCCGGCACCGGGCAAATACACCTCGCACCAGGCGTGCAAGTCGGTGAAGTCCACCTCCGTGCCGGACGGGCCGTCGAGGGCTTTGACGTCGGCGGTGAGCTGGATCAGATAGCCGGACACAAACCGCGCCGCCAAGCCCAGGTTGCGCAGCAATTGCACCAGCAGCCAGGCCGAATCGCGGCAGGAACCGGAGGCGTTTTCCAGGGTAAATTCCGGGGTCTGCACGCCCGGCTCCATGCGGATCAGATAACCGATATCGGCAGCCAGGCGCTGGTTGAGGCCGACCAGGAAATCCACGGCCGGCAGCGGAGTACGGTCGATGCCGGCAAGGTAGGCGGCAAATCTCGGCGTCAGCGGCAGGGTTTCCAGGTACGGCGCCAGCTCGCGGTGCTCATCGGCGGCGTAGGTGAACGGGATTTTTTCGGCGTAGGGTTCGAGGAAAAAGTCGAATGGGTTGAACACCGCCATCTCGGCGACCAGGTCGACTTCGATGCGCAACTCGTCGGTCTTTTCCGGAAACACCAGGCGCGCCAGGTAATTGCCCTGGGGGTCCTGCTGCCAATTGATGAAGTGCTGCTCGGGCAGCACTTTCAGCGCGTAGGACAAAATCCGCGTGCGGCTATGAGCCGCCGGGCGCAAACGCACGATCTGTGGGCCGAGTTCGACAGCGCGGTCATAGCGGTAATGCGTAACGTGGTGCAACGCGACATGAATCGACACGGCGGCCTCCTGCGAGCCAGGGCATGGACACAACGCGCGCAAGACTTATGCCAGAGCGGCGGTCATTGCGCTTTATCGTGGGACCCGGTGCAGTACAGCACCAAAACGGCGCCGTGGCTGCGGTAATGGTGCGAGGGTTGCACATTTATGTGGCGGTCATGTGAGCGGGGGTGGTGAATCTACCCAGTCAGCGAGCTTTTTGGCGGGCGCTGATGGCTTCGCGCAGGAGGCGAACTTCGACCAGTTTCTGGCGCATTTCACGGTGACGCTTGCTGTTGAACAGCAATAGCCCAAGCAATGGGAACAACAGGCTCAAGGCATACATCAGCGCATTCGGTTGATCATTTAGGGTTGGCAGTACACTCAGAAAGCACACCCCCAAAAGCACCACGACCGGCCACGTCCATTGGGGATGCCCGCGGGCGATCATGAAATTGCAGTGCACGATGATTAGCGTGAGCGCGATACCCACCAGGAAGGCGTACTTGGCGTTATCTGCCATGGACAGGCTGGGCATATAACTGTCGAAGAACACCGGAACCGTAAACACGAGGGTGAAAATCGAGGCAAATATCGCCCCCATGAAGACCGGGAAATACGTCGACAGAAAACTGCGAATGCTGGGCAGTTCGTTCATTGCTCGGCCTCCTCATACAGCCCTACGGCAATTGTGCGCACGTTCCCCGACACTGCGCTGCCGGTAAACCCAATGACTGCGCCCAAGGCATCCTTGATCTGCGTGACTGTTGCATGTTTGACCTCGGTGGGCGTGAACCGCTTAGGCAACTCGCCCGACAACTGCTTCAGCTTGATCATCTTGGACGTCAGGCGTGGATCGTTGATGCTCAACAGTTCTTTGGTCAACTTGGCGCGCTCCTGTCGATTCAGGCCCCTGAGCACCTCCCTCACACTTTTTCCGGTGGCGGCCTTATTCAGCCGCACCAGCTTGACCGTTGCCAGCGCCGATGAACCTACCCCGACCAACGACGCCGCATCCAGGGCAATCATGGTGTATTGGTACCACTCCTCACTGTCGAGCTGATCATTGCGCGCGGGGTTACGGATCTCATTGACCGTGCGATAGCCGCTGGCAAAACACTGCACGGAACTGGCTGCCGCAGCCGTGTAGCCGAGCGCCACGACCACCGAACTGGCGCCTGCCGAAAACGGGACCGCGACGGAACCACTGAGCACCACAATCCAACCGATGACCGCGCCGGCACACGACAGCGTGGTATTGACCGCTTCGCCCACCAGCCGGGACTCCCGCGGGTTGTCTTGCACCTGTTGGGCGAATTGCGTTGGCGCGATGTACTTCTGTGCCTCACGCAGGATCAACCGCTTGGGTGCGATGCTGCAGATAGGCTGGAATTCGCGCAGAGTGACGACGTTGAACTCGGCATCGATATACACAACACCGGCACCAACAATAGCGGGGTCGGCATCGATGGCAGCGAACAGGCGCGGCAGGTTGATCTGGCTTTCGATGCGCTGGCGCGCCATGAATTGGGAGCGGTTGGAGTCCATGCCAATGTTGAGCAGGGGGTTGCTCATGGGTGTTCTTCCTTGAAATGAAGGGTGCCTGAACTGACGCCTTCGCGAGCAAGCCCGCTCCCACATTCGAGCGCATTCTCATGCTGGAACTCGGACAAATGTGGGAGCGGGCTTGCTCGCGAAGGCGATTCAATGGGCGCCACCTTAACAAACAGGTACGCCAGCGAATAGAAAGCAAAACGCCAGCACGAGGCTGGCGTTTGGCATATTCAGGTTGCGATCAGCGCGGCACGACCGGCTTGCGCGCAGGCTTGCCGCCCTTGCCCTTGGCCGCATCCGCGCGCTCCTTGGCTGCCTGCTTGTTGCGCGCCTGGGCAGCGGCCTTGGCTTGCTCGCGCTTGTCCCACGGGTTGCTGCCGTCGCTGCCACGCGGTGGCAGGCCGGTATGTTGGGTGAGGATCCGGGTGGTGGTTTCCTTGGCGACCTTGTGGCTGCCGGCCGGCGTCGAGTTCTTGCGACGCGCGCTCTGGTAGCTGTCGGTGCTCGGCTGATGCAGCGGGATCAGTTGGTCCTTGCCCGGGCCGATCAAATCGGCACGGCCCATGCGGGTCAGCGCTTCACGCAGCATCGGCCAGCCTTTCGGGTCGTGGTAGCGCAAGAAGGCCTTGTGCAGGCGGCGCTGCTCTTCGCTCTTGACGATGGTGACCGCGTCGCTCTTGTAGGTGACCTTGCGCAGCGGGTTCTTGCCCGAGTGGTACATCGCGGTGGCGGTGGCCATCGGCGACGGGTAGAACGCCTGCACCTGGTCGGCGCGGAAGCCGTTGCCCTTGAGCCACAGGGCCAGGTTCATCATGTCTTCATCGGTGGTGCCCGGGTGGGCGGCGATGAAGTACGGGATCAGGTACTGCTCCTTGCCCGCTTCCTTGGTGTACTTCTCGAACATGCGCTTGAACTTGTCATAGCTGCCAATGCCCGGCTTCATCATCTGGTTGAGCGGACCTTCCTCGGTGTGTTCCGGGGCGATCTTCAGGTAACCACCGACGTGGTGGGTGACCAGCTCCTTGACGTACTCCGGCGACTCGACCGCGAGGTCGTAGCGCAGGCCGGAAGCGATCAAAATCTTCTTCACCCCCGGCAACGCACGGGCGCTGCGGTACAGCTGGATCAAGGAGGAGTGGTCGGTGTTCAGGTTCGGGCAGATACCCGGGAACACGCACGACGGCTTGCGGCACGCGGATTCGATTTCCGGGCTCTTGCAGGCGATGCGGTACATGTTCGCGGTCGGGCCGCCGAGGTCGGAGATCACGCCGGTGAAACCCGGCACTTTGTCGCGGATCTCTTCGATTTCGCGGATGATCGACTCTTCGGAACGGTTCTGGATGATGCGACCTTCGTGCTCGGTGATCGAGCAGAAGGTGCAGCCGCCGAAGCAGCCACGCATGATGTTCACCGAGAAACGGATCATGTCGTAGGCCGGGATCTTTTCCTTGCCGTACACCGGGTGCGGAACGCGGGCGTAAGGCATGCCAAACACGTAGTCCATTTCTTCGGTGGTCATCGGAATCGGCGGCGGGTTGAACCACACGTCCACTTCACCGTGCTTCTGCACCAGCGCGCGGGCGTTGCCCGGGTTGGTTTCCAAGTGCAGCACGCGGTTGGCGTGTGCATACAGCACCGCGTCGCCACGGACCTTTTCCACCGATGGCAGGCGGATCACGGTCTTGTCGCGGGTCATCTTCGGGCTGGCCAGGATCTGCACGACCTTGGCTTCTTCCGGATCGTCCTGCGGGCCTTTTTCCTGCTCGATGGCGCAGGCCTGGGTGTCCTGGGTGTTCACGTACGGGTTGATGATCTTGTCGATCTTGCCCGGACGGTCGATCCGCGTGGAGTCCACTTCATACCAGCCTGCCGGCGTATCACGACGAATGAACGCGGTGCCGCGCACGTCGGTGATGTCTTCGATCTTGTGACCCCACGACAGGCGCTGTGCCACTTCGACGATAGCGCGCTCGGCGTTGCCGTACAGCAGGATATCGGCGGTGGCGTCGATCAGGATCGAGTTGCGCACACGGTCCTGCCAGTAGTCGTAATGGGCGATGCGACGCAGGGAGGCTTCGATGCCACCGAGCACGATCGGCACGTTCTTGTAGGCTTCCTTGCAACGCTGGCTGTACACCAAGCTCGCGCGGTCCGGGCGTTTGCCGGCCATGCCGCCAGGGGTGTAGGCGTCGTCGGAACGGATTTTCTTGTCGGCGGTGTAGCGGTTGATCATCGAGTCCATGTTGCCGGCCGCGACGCCGAAGAACAGGTTCGGCTCGCCAAGCTTCATGAAGTCGTCTTTGGACTGCCAGTTCGGCTGGGCAATGATCCCGACGCGAAAGCCCTGGGACTCCAGCAGCCGGCCGATGATGGCCATGCCGAACGATGGGTGGTCCACGTACGCATCACCGGTGACGATGATGATGTCGCAGGAATCCCAGCCAAGCTGATCCATCTCCTCCCTGCTCATTGGCAGGAATGGCGCAGGACCGAAACATTCGGCCCAGTACTTGGGATAGTCAAATAACGGCTTGGCTGTTTGCATGACGGTGACCGGTGTTGAGATGAAAAATCGCGGGCGCGGAATATAGCACAAATTTTGACCAATTCCGACGGCAATAGTCGGAATTGTGCTGAAGCCATCGCGGGCAGGCCCGCTCCCACACTGATTAGTGAATACATCCAGATGTGGCCGCTGGCGTGCCGGCGATCAGGCCCTTGAAGGCGCTGAGGCTTACTCGTCGTCGTCGAAGTTGTAACTGCCCGGAGCCAGGTTCTCGAAACGCGTGTACTTGCCGATGAACGCCAGGCGGATAAAGCCGATCGGCCCGTTCCGCTGCTTGCCGATGATGATCTCGGCAATGCCCTTGTGCTCGGTCTCGGGGTGGTACACCTCGTCGCGGTACACGAACATGATGACGTCGGCGTCCTGCTCGATCGCTCCGGATTCACGCAAGTCGGAGTTCACCGGGCGCTTGTTGGGACGTTGTTCCAGGGAACGGTTGAGCTGGGACAGCGCCACCACCGGGCAGTTGAATTCCTTGGCCAGGGCCTTCAGGGACCGCGAGATTTCGGAAATCTCGTTGGTCCGATTGTCGCCGCTGGAGCCCGGGATCTGCATCAACTGCAGGTAGTCGATCATGATCAGGGCGATGTCGCCGTGCTCGCGCACCAGGCGGCGGGTACGTGCGCGCATCTCGGACGGGCTGATACCGGCGGTGTCATCGATGAACAACTTGCGGTCGTTGAGCAGGTTGACCGCCGAGGTCAGGCGCGGCCAATCGTCGTCTTCCAGGCGACCGGCACGCACCTTGGTCTGGTCGATACGGCCGAGCGAGGAGAGCATACGCATGACCAGCGATTCGCCTGGCATCTCGAGGGAGTACACCAGTACCGTCTTGTCGCTGCGCAACACCGCGTTTTCCACCAGGTTCATCGCAAAGGTGGTTTTACCCATGGATGGACGGCCGGCGACGATGATCAAGTCAGCCGGCTGCAGGCCACTGGTTTTCTCGTCGAGGTCGGTGTAGCCGGTGGAGATACCGGTGATCGCGTTGTCGGTGTTGAACAACGTGTCGATACGGTCGATGGCCTTGGTCAACAGCTCGTTGACGCCTACCGGGCCGCCGGTCTTGGGACGCGCTTCGGCGATCTGGAAGATCTGGCGCTCGGCTTCGTCGAGAATCTCGGCGGCGGTACGGCCTTCGGGGTTGAAGGCACTGTCGGCGATCTCGGTGCTGATGCCGATCAGTTGGCGCAGCGTGGCGCGCTCGCGGACGATCTGCGCATACGCCTTGATGTTGGCGACGGACGGCGTGTTTTTCGCCAACTCGCCGAGATAACCCAGGCCGCCGACCTGGGAGGTCTGGCCTTCCTTGTCCAGCTGTTCGGCCAGGGTCACCACGTCGATCGGCGAGTTCTGGTCGGCCAGCTTGGCAATGGCACGGAAGATTAGGCGATGGTCATGCCGATAGAAATCACCGTCCGAGACTTGATCCAGCACGCGTTCCCAGGCGTTGTTATCCAGCATCAGGCCACCGAGCACGGCCTGTTCGGCCTCGATGGAATGCGGCGGCACCTTCAGGGCAGCGGTTTGCAGATCGTATTGCTCAGGAGCTGAAATATCGTTCATGGCCACTTGGAATTAGGGGTTTGTAGAAAAACAAAAGGCACGACCTGTAAACAGGATCGTGCCCGATGTTAACCGCCTGGCACGCGAGGTGCCAGTCAGTTAGGTGCTGCTTAAGCTGCTACCACGACAACGCGTACGGTGGCTTCAACTTCAGCGTGCAGGTGCACGGCTACGTCGAATTCGCCTACGTTGCGGATGGTGCCGTTCGGCAGACGAACTTCGCTCTTCTGCACTTCAACGCCGGAGGCGGTCAGTGCATCAGCGATGTCGTGGGTGCCGATCGAACCGAACAGCTTGCCTTCGTCACCGGCGGTGGCAGTGATAGTCACTTCCAGCTCAGCCAGTTGGGCAGCGCGAGTTTCGGCCGACGCTTTTTTGTCTGCTGCGGCTTTTTCCAGCTCAGCACGACGCTCTTCAAACGCAGCCAGGTTGGCAGCGGTTGCAGCGGTGGCTTTGCCGTATGGCAGCAGGTAGTTACGACCGTAGCCGGCCTTAACGTTCACTTTGTCGCCCAGGTTGCCCAGGTTGGCGACTTTTTCCAGAAGGATCAGTTGCATGTGAAAATCCTCTAACTTTTAACCTTCACCGTTCGCGTTATCGGCGTCTTTCGACGCGAGACGACCGCGAAAATCAATCAGGCCGTCGACAATGGCCAAGACCACGAGTAACGGATAGATCAGCTGCATGAACAGCAACAGCGTGACGTACAACCCCACCAGCCAGAACTTGGCCAGGCGCTTTCGCGCAACCAGCCCGTGAATCAGGGCCAGTCCGGCAAACACCAGCGGTACGCTGCAAATCGGCGCCAGCAAGGCCATCTGTGGACCGAAGTTCGGTCCGACAACCATGCACGCCAGCAGCAACATCGCCGGCCCCGCAGGGATTCTGATACTGCGAAATTCGCGACCAAAACCACCCGGGTTGTACAACAACGCCTGCCAATAACGCCCAAGAATCAGGCTCAGCACGCTGACGATCTGCAACAGTGCCGCTATCAGGCCGGTCAGGACCGGTGCAATCAGTGCCGCAAGGCGCGCTCGCTCATCTACCGTCAACTGCTGGTAGAGATCCCCGAGGGCCAGCGGCAGGATCTTGACGATCTCCTGCGCCAGCGCCTCGATATGCGGGCGGAAAGCCGCGCCAAGCATTACTGAGTACACCAACCCCAATGCCACGCTGACCAGCAGCGTGCGGACCCAGGACTCGCTTGCGCGTAAAACCAACGCAAGGCTCGATGACCCCAGCAGTACCAGAAGCACGCGTGGATCGTCGAATTGCAGCCACCAGACCAAGGCCGGCAGCAGTCCCAGGGCAAGAACGCCAAGGGCGTCCTTCAAACCGCGCCGCAGGAGCACAAGGCAACCTGCGGCAGCACCCAACCAATAAAGCAACGGCAATGCCGCACATCCAGCCACTACCAGAGTGGCCTGCACACGACCGCGCATGATGAACTCAGCTAAGGCGCGCATGCATTCAATCCCTTACTACTTGTCGACTGCCCGGTCTCAGCGGCCGTGGCTGTCGGTGTAGGCCAGCAGGGCCAGGAAGCGGGCGCGCTTGATAGCGGTGGCCAGCTGACGCTGATAACGTGCTTTGGTACCGGTGATACGGCTTGGAACGATTTTGCCGGTCTCGGATACGTAGGCTTTCAGAGTGTTGAGATCTTTGTAATCGATCTCTTTCACGTCTTCAGCGGTGAAGCGGCAGAATTTACGACGACGGAAGAAACGTGCCATTTGATAGGCTCCTTAAAAGGTCCGTGGATTACTCGTCAGCGTTATCGCTGTTGTCGCTGTCATCACTGTCAGCGCTATCAGCGCCTTCGTGCTCAGGACGGTCGCGACGCTCACGGCGCTCACTGCGGTTTTCTTCAGCCTTGAGCATCTCGGATTGGCCGGTAACGGCTTCTTCGCGACGGATGACCAGGTTACGGATCACTGCATCGTTGTAGCGGAAGTTGTCTTCCAGCTCGGCCAGGGCCTTGCCAGTGCACTCAACGTTCAGCATCACGTAGTGAGCCTTGTGAACATTGTTGATTGCGTAGGCCAGTTGACGACGGCCCCAATCTTCCAGACGGTGGATTTTGCCGCCGTCTTCTTCGATCAGCTTGGTGTAACGCTCAACCATGCCGCCGACTTGCTCGCTTTGATCCGGGTGGACCAAAAAGATGATTTCGTAATGACGCATGAATGCTCCTTACGGGTTGTAGCCTGCCGCTCAAAAACGGTCAGACAAGGAGTGAATGACACTTATGGATCTTGCCGCAGGGAGGCACATCGGTGCCTGCCAGGAAGGCAAGGGGCGCAATTGTAGAGAAGGGGGAGAAAGGGTGCAAGGTGATTGGTGATTATTTGAACAGCGCCCATACACCACTAAAACAAATGTGGGAGGTGGCTTGCTCCCGAAAGCGGTGTGCCAGTCACCCAATGCACTGGCTGATACACCGTATTCGGGAGCAAGCCCCCTCCCACATTTTGACCTGCGCCAGACTTGGTTATTTCTTGGCTTTAGCCTTGGCACCGCGCTGGCGCTGGGCTTCGAACAGGCAGACGCCCGTTGCGACCGATACGTTGAGACTGCTGACGCTGCCGGCCATCGGCAGGTGCACCAGGTAGTCGCAATGCTCACGGGTCAGGCGACGCATGCCTTTGCCTTCGGCGCCCATGATCAGGATGGTCGGGCCGGTGAGGTCCTGGTCATAGATGCTGACCTCGGCCTCTCCCGCCGTGCCCACGACCCACAGGCCGCGCTGCTGGAGTTTCTCCAGGGTACGCGCGAGGTTGGTCACGGCTACCAGCGGAATCACTTCCGCCGCGCCACAGGCGACTTTACGTACAACCGGCGTCAAGGTCGCCGACTTGTCCTTGGGCACGATCACTGCCAGCGCGCCGGCGGCATCCGCCGAACGCAGGCAGGCACCGAGGTTGTGCGGGTCGGTCACGCCGTCCAGCACCAGCAGCAGCGGCGCACCTTCGGTACGGTCGAGCAGCTCGTCAAGCATGGCTTCGCCCCAGACCTGGCTCGGGCTCACGTCCGCGACCACGCCCTGGTGGACACCTTCCACCCACACATCCATTTCACGCCGCTCGGCCTGGCCGATCGCGACCTTATTGGCAGTGGCCAGCTCGACCAGCGCTTGCACGCGCGGCTCGCTGCGACCTTCGGCCAACCAGACTTGCTTGACGCGCTTGGGATGGTGACGCAGCAATGCTTCTACGGCGTGTACGCCGTAGATTTTTTCCAGACTCATGACTTGGCCTTAGGTTTGCGCGACCCGCCGCTTTTCGCGGGGGCCGAACCCGCTTTTGGCGGGCCTTTACGGTGTTTACTCGGCTTGCTCGACGGCTTTTCCGCCCCGTGGGACTTTCCCCCAGACGCCGCTTTACCACCGCTTTTGGCTTCGTTGAGCAACTGCTGCTTCAACTCACGGCTCTTGCGCAGTTCGGCGTTTTTCGCCGCTGCGTCACTTGGGCGGTAGGCTTCGGGGGCCTTGTCCTTGGCAGACGAACGACGACCCGCCTTGGCCGGCGCAGGCTCGGTGGCTGCCGCTTTCGCAGGAGCCCCCTTGCCCTTGGCGGCCGGGGCTGCGGTGTCGCTGCCACGTTTTTTCCGGCCAGTCGGTTCGGCCGGTTTGTCAGGCATGCCGAAGTCGATCTTGCGCTCGTCGAGATCGACGCGCATGACCTGCACTTCCACCGTGTCGCCCAAGCGGAAGCTGCGACCGGTACGCTCGCCCGCCAGGCGGTGATGCACAGGATCGAAGTGGTAGTAGTCGCCCGGCAAGGCGGTGACGTGCACCAGGCCCTCGACGTAGATGTCGGTCAGCTCGACGAACAGGCCAAAGCCGGTCACGGCAGTGATCACACCCGGGAACGACTCGCCCACGCGGTCTTTCATGAACTCGCACTTGAGCCAGTTCACCACGTCGCGGGTGGCTTCGTCGGCGCGGCGCTCGCTCATGGAGCACTGCTCGCCCAACTGTTCCAGGGCCGCTTCGTCGTACGGATAGATCCGCGCCTTCGGAATGGTCATGGCACCGGCGCGCTTGACGTGCGGGGTGTTCTGCTTGGAGTGGATCACGCTGCGGATCGCCCGGTGCGTGAGCAAGTCCGGGTAACGGCGGATCGGCGAAGTAAAGTGGGTGTACGCCTCGTAATTCAGGCCGAAGTGGCCCTGATTATCGGCGCTGTACACCGCCTGGCTCAGGGAGCGCAGCATCACGGTCTGGATCACGTGGTAATCCGGACGGTCCTTGATGCTCGCAAGCAGAGCCTGGTAGTCCTTCGGCGTCGGGCCGTCCTTGCCTTTGTGCAGGGACAGGCCGAGTTCGCCGAGGAACGCGCGCAGTTTTTCCAGGCGCTCCGGCGGCGGACCGTCGTGCACACGGTACAACGCAGGGATTTCGTGCTTTTTCAGGAATTCAGCAGTGGCCACGTTGGCCGCCAGCATGCATTCCTCGATCAGCTTGTGCGCGTCGTTGCGGGTGGTCGGGGTGATCGCGGCGATCTTGCGCTCGGAACCGAAGACAATCCGGGTTTCCTGGGTTTCAAAATCGATCGCGCCACGCACATGACGTGCGCCCAGCAACACCTTGTACAACGCATACAGCTGCTTGAGGTGCGGCACGACGCCGGCGTATTCAGTACGCAGGGCCTTGGCTTCGCTGGTCTTCGGCGTTTCCAGGATGGTGCTGACCTTGTTGTAGGTCAGGCGCGCCTGGGAGTGGATCACCGCTTCGTAGAACTGGTAATCGGTCATTTCGCCGGTTTTCGAGATAGTCATCTCGCACACCATGGCCAAACGGTCGACTTTCGGATTCAGCGAGCACAGGCCGTTGGACAATTCTTCCGGCAGCATCGGGATCACGCGCTCGGGGAAGTACACCGAGTTGCCGCGCACCTGGGCTTCGTTGTCCAGTGCCGAGCCGATTTTCACGTAGCTGGAAACGTCGGCGATCGCCACGTACAACTTCCAACCGCCGGAGAACAGGCGCAACTTGCCAGGCTTGGCTTCGCAGTAGACCGCGTCGTCGAAGTCGCGGGCGTCTTCGCCGTCGATGGTGACGAACGGCAGATGGCGCAAGTCGATACGCTTCTCTTTGTCCTTCTCTTCCACTTCGGGCTTGAGCTTGCGGGCTTCTTTCACGACGGCTTCAGGCCATACGTGAGGGATGTCGTAGGTGCGCAGCGCGACATCGATTTCCATGCCCGGCGCCATGTAGTTGCCGACCACTTCGATCACGTCGCCCTGCGGCTGGAAGCGCGGGGTTGGCCAGTGGGTGATCTTCACCTCGACGAACTGGCCGATCTTGGCGTTGGCGTTGCGGCCCGGGGTGATCAGCACTTCCTGCTGCACCTTGGGGTTATCCGGCACCACAAAGCCGATACCGCCTTCTTCGAAGTAACGGCCGACGATGGTCTCGTGACCACGGGACACCACTTCGACGATCACGCCTTCACGGCGACCGCGACGGTCGAGGCCGGAAACGCGTGCCAGGGCACGGTCGCCATCGAACACCAGGCGCATCTGCGCCGGGCTCATGAACAGGTCGTCACTGCCGTCATCCGGGATCAGGAAGCCGAAGCCGTCACGGTGGCCGGCAATGCGGCCAAGGATCAGGTCGAGCTTGTCCACAGGCGCATAGGTGCCACGGCGGGTGTAGATCAGTTGAGCGTCGCGCTCCATGGCGCGCAGGCGGCGGCGCAGGGCTTCGAGCTGGTCTTCGGTGGTCAGACCGAATTCTTCGACCAACTGCTCGCGGCTAGCAGGCGAACCCCGATCGGCGAGATGCGCCAGGATCAGTTCGCGGCTAGGAATAGGGTTTTCATATTTTTCCGCTTCACGAGCGGCCTCGGGATCGAGGGACTGCCAATCGGCCATTAGAGAGTTTTCACCTTGTCTATATGCGGGTTAGTTTGGCATACGCGTATTGAAACGGGAAATTTCAGGCATCAACAAGCGTTTTAAAGGCCTTTGCAGCCCTCGGAACGCACCTTGCACGACCACTGGCGAAATTTTCCAGGTTTTTTTGATAGCAGGGCTTTACAGCCAAAATAGCGCTGCGTATAGTGCGCGCCATCGACGACGGCAACGTTGTCAGATAATGCCCAGGTGGTGAAATTGGTAGACACGCCAGCTTCAGGTGCTGGTGATCGCAAGGTCGTGGAAGTTCGAGTCTTCTCCTGGGCACCAAATTCAGATCAAACCCGCGAAAGCGGGTTTTTTCGTTTCAGGCCTTTGATTTTAAACGTGAATCCCGATTTATATTTTTGATATCAGGGGTTTACAGATCAAAAAGCCCTCCGTATAGTTCGCTCCATCAACAGCGCAAGCGTTGTTGATAATGCCCAGGTGGTGAAATTGGTAGACACGCCAGCTTCAGGTGCTGGTGATCGCAAGGTCGTGGAAGTTCGAGTCTTCTCCTGGGCACCAAATTCAGATCAAACCCGCGAAAGCGGGTTTTTTCGTTTCCGGGGTTTGAAAACATCAGCCTGGAAACTTTCCCGCCCGATTTACCCTCCCGTCCGCACCTGAGAAACTTTATCGTTTATCCTTGCAATGATTTGTTGCACTCAAGTGAGGAAAACCCCGGATGATGATCCGCGATACCCGTCTCAAGACATCCCTTCTGCGTGGCCTGACCATCACTCTGCTCGGCCTGACCCTGCTCTCGCCCAGTGCCTATTCCGCCGACAAGGTCTCCCTGACCCTGTACAACGGCCAACACAAAGAAGTCGGCGATGAACTCGCCAAGGCCTTCGAAGCCAAGACCGGCATCCACGTCAATGTGCGCAAAGGCAGCAGCAACCAGCTGGCCAGCCAGGTCGTGGAAGAAGGCGAGCGCTCCCCTGCCGACGTGATCTACACCGAAGAGTCACCGCCCCTGAACAAGCTCGGCGAGCAAGGCCTGCTGGCGAAGATCGATGCCAGCACGCTCGCGGTGCTGCCCAAGGACTACGTTGGCAGCAACGGCGACTGGATGGGCGTGACCGCACGTACCCGCGTCGTGGCGTTCAACCCCAAACTGATCGCCGAAAAAGACCTGCCCAAGTCGGTACTGGACTTCGCCGGCCCCGAGTGGCAAGGCAAGGTCGGCTTCGTGCCCACCAGCGGCGCGTTCCAGGAACAGGCCGTGGCGATCATCAAGCTGCACGGCCGCGAAGCCGCCGAAGAATGGCTGACCGGCCTGCGCGCCTTCGGCAAGGTGTACAGCAACAACATGGTCGCCCTCAAAGCTGTGGAAAATGGCGAAGTGGCTACCGTGCTGGTGAACAACTACTACTGGTTTGCCCTGAAGAAGGAAAAAACCAACCTGGATTCCCAGCTGCATTACTTCACCAATGGCGATGCCGGCGGCCTGATCACCGTGTCTTCGGCAGCGGCACTGAAATCCAGCAAACACCCCCAGGAAGCACAGCAGCTGCTGGCGTTCATGGCCAGTGAAGAAGGCCAGCGTGTGATTACCAACACCTCGGCCGAATACCCACTGCGCAAGGGCATGGAATCCAACCGTGGCCTCAAGCCCTTCAGCGAGCTGCAACCGCCGAAAGTCACGCCTGCCGACCTGGGTAACGCCGAAGAGGCCCTGGACCTGGAACGTGACGTTGGCTTGAACTGATGAACCCATCGCTACCCGCCCCCGCCCTGCGCGGGGGTTTCACTCCAAGACGCAAGCGCCCCTCGATCTGGTTGTTGCTCCCCGTCCTGCTCCTGGTGGGCCTGAGCCTGCTGCCGCTGGTGTATGTCGGGCTGAAGGCCTGGCAGGCGGGCTGGGCGGAGGCGGTGCACCTGCTGTGGCGGCCTTACGTGTTTGGACTGCTGCGCAACACCTTGGCGCTGATGGTCGGGGTGACGGTCGCGTGCGCCGTGATCGGCCTGTCCCTGGCGTGGCTGCTGGAGCGCAGCAACCTGCCGGGACGGCGCATCTGGGGCGTGATCCTGTGCCTGCCGTTTGCGGTGCCGGCGTTTGTCAGCAGCTTTACCTGGGTGTCGCTGAGCGCCCAATTCGAAGGGCTCGGCGGGGCGATCCTGGTGATGAGCCTGTCCAAATACCCGCTGGTGTTCTTGCCGGTGGCGGCGACCCTGCGCAATCTTGACCCCTCGCTGGAAGAGTCGGCCCGCACCCTGGGACTCAACCGCTGGGGCATATTCTTCCGGGTGACATTGCCGCTGCTGTGGCCATCGCTGCTGGCCGGGGCCCTGTTGATTGCCCTGCACATGCTGGTGGAATTCGGTGCGCTGTCGATCATCGGATTGCAGACGTTCACCACCGCGATCTACCAACAGTTCGAACTGGAATTCAGCAATGCGAATGCCGCGATGCTCTCGGCGGTGCTGCTGGTGATGTGCCTGACGCTCCTGTGGCTGGAGTTGCGCGTGCGCGGCAAGGGCCGGCACGTGCGTATCGGCCAGGGCGCGGCGCGGCACGCGGAGCAGGTTCGACTGGGTAAATGGGCGCCACTGGGCCAAGTGTATTGCTTGCTGCTGGCGATCATCGGCAGCGGCATTCCCCTGGGCATGCTCGGGTATTGGCTGGCAGTTGGTTCGTCGGCGGCGTTTCCAGCGGCCGAAATTGGCGAGGCGCTGCTGTCTTCCCTGGCACTCTCGCTGGGCGGCGCCGCGCTGTGCCTGGTGCTGGCAGTGCCGGTGGGGCTGCTGGTGGTGCGCTACAAAGGCCAACTGGCGCTCTGGGCCGAACGCCTGCCCTACCTGCTGCACGCCCTGCCCGGCCTGGTGATTGCGCTGACGCTGGTGTATTTCGCCCTGCATTACGTGCCGGCGCTGTACCAGACCTCGGCGTTGCTGTTGATTGCTTATGCGCTGCTGTTTCTGCCGCTGGCGCAGGCGCCGATCCGTACCGCCCTGAACAAGGCGGCACCGCAGCTGGAAGAGGCCGCACGTACGCTGGGCGCGTCGTCGTTCAGCGCGTTTTGCCGAGTGACCTTGCCGATTATTTTCCCGGCATTGGGCGCGGCGTTTGCGCTGGTGTTCCTGGATGCGATGAAGGAATTGACGGCGACGCTGCTGCTCAGCCCGACCGGGCTGAACACCTTGGCCACGGCGGTGTGGGCGCATACCTCGAATGTGGAATTCGCGGCGGCGGCGCCCTATGCGGCGTTGTTGATTTTGGTGTCGGGACTGCCGGTGTATTTGCTTACGACGCGGATGTACTTGAGCCGCTGAAGCCGCCATCGCAGGCAAGCCAGCTCCCACACTTGACCGTATTCCAATGTTGTAACGCGATCGAGTGTGGGAGCTGGCTTGCCTGCGATGAGGCCGAAACAGGCGACATCAAGCCCGGAACTGCCCCAGGCTCGCCTTCAACTGTGCAGCCAACCCATCCAGCACCTTGCCACTGGCCGTGGTCTCCACCACCGCCTGCGCCGCACGTTCGGCCTGGGCATGGATCACCTCGACCCGCCCACGCACCGCATGCGCGCCCTGCGCCTGATGCTCGGCCGCGCGCGTGGCGAGGCCGATGGCAGCGTGCACCTGCTCGACCGAGGCCTGCACCGACTGCTGCAGGCGCACGCTGTCGCGTAATACCAGCAAACCTTCGTTGGCCTGGCGTCCGGCCTTGCCAATGGTTTCCACCGCCTCGCGCGCGCCCTGCTGCAGGGCCGCGATATGCGCCTGAATGTCACCAGTAGAGCTTTGAGTCTTGCTGGCCAGCGCACGCACTTCGTCCGCCACCACTGCAAAACCACGCCCGGTCTCGCCGGCGCGCGCCGCTTCAATGGCCGCGTTAAGCGCCAACAGGTTGGTCTGTTCGGCAATACCATGGATCACCGTCAACACCACTTCGATCTGCTCGCTTTGCTGCGCCAGGCGCTCAATCACCTGCGAACCGGCTTGCACCTGCCCAGCCAGCGCTTCGATCAGGCTGCCGACTTCGGCCGAGGTGCGCGAGTTCTCATCGGTGGCCTGGCGAATATCCACCACCTGCTGCAATGCGGCCTGCATCGCATGACTTTCGGCCTGGGCCTCGTCGGCCATTTGCGACAGCGCGCGCAGGCTTTCGGCGACTTCGTCACGCTGCAGGCCGGCGGCGGCATCGGCACCCGCATTGCGCAAGGTCATGGCGCCGATTTCCACACCGGTACGCTGCGCCACGTCACCGGCCTCACGCACGATGGGCTGCAACTTATCCACAAAGCGATTGACCGCCGAGGCCATGTCGCCGATTTCGTCCTTGCTGCTGATCTGCACACGCTTGGTCAGGTCGCCCTCGCCTGCCGCAAGGTCATCCATGGCCGCAATCAACAGCTTCAGGCGATTGACCACGCGCCGCCCAAGCACGATCGCGATCAGCAGCAATACGCCGAAGCCAACCACCGCGAGCCCCATGCCGATGCGCCAGCGCAAGGTGCCGGCAGCCTCCTGGACAGCGCTGGAGGTGTTGGCCGTCATCTGGGTCGCAGTGGCTTGCGCCGACTGCAACCGCGCGCCCATGGCGGCCGCGCTATCGGCAGCGGCGCCCTTGAGGCTGTCGCCCACCAACTGGTCACCGCTGGCAATCAGTGCAGCAAAACGCTTGTCCAGCGCGGCCAGGTCAGCCTCGACCGAGGCAGTCGAAACCCCCATGCGGACCTTGCCGATCTCTACGCCGTTGGGGCTGATGGACGCCTCGACGTAATACACCGACGGATCGGTCTTGGCCGCATTCAACACTTTGTCCAACGCGCGTTCGCCCTGGCCCTTTTCCAGCAGCGCCTGGTTGATCGGGTTTTCACGATTGAGGTAACGGGTCAGGTGCTCGCCAGCCGCATCGTCATACACCACAAACAACACGTTGGGATTGCGCTGGGCACGGCGGGCAAACTCCGACAGCGTCGGCACGTCGCTGTCCCACATGGCGCGCGGCGCCACCGAGGCGAGCAGTTGAGCCATATCGTTAGCGGAGTCCTGCAGGTCTTTTTCCAGGGTCGCACGCAGTTGCTTCTGCTCTTCCTGCAGACGCGTGGACAACCCGGCGGTAAGGCGCTGGCGAGTACTGGACGACAAGCTGTCGAGGCTGGAAGTCACCTCTTTGCCAGCCTGGGCCAATTCGCCGGACAGTTTCTGGCTGTCGATACCCAGGCGATTGCCCAAATCAGCTTCCAGCGCCGTGACTGTGCTCCGGGTCAGAGCGACTGCCACCAGCACTTGCACCAAAAGAGCGATACCTAGGGTAACGAACACCGGCCGCAACAGACGGCTTTGTAACAATGAGAGAACGGCAGACATCTGGGAATCCCTCCACCACGGGTGCCATTAATTTGATAGCACCGCGAAAGAGAGAACCAAAGCAAGGGTCGTGCCGTTTGCCCGGCAGAAACGACAAAGGGCTCCCGAAGGAGCCCTTTGCTTTTTACATCAACAGCTTATTACGCGAACGGGTGACGCAGAACGATGGTTTCGTTGCGGTCCGGGCCCGTCGAAATAATGTCGATCGGAGCACCGATCAGCGTTTCAACGCGCTTGATGTACGCGCGCGCATTGGCTGGCAGCTCTTCCAGGGTCTTGGCGCCCACGGTCGATTCGGTCCAGCCCGGCACTTCTTCGTACACAGGCTGCAGGCCCACGTAGCTGTCAGCGTCAGTCGGGGCAACGTCGTTGCCTTCCGCATCTTTGTAACCGATGCAGATGTTGATGGTTTCCAGACCGTCGAGTACGTCCAGCTTGGTCAGGCAGATGCCCGAGATGCTGTTCACATCGATAGCGCGACGCAGGATAACGGCGTCGAACCAACCACAACGACGGGCACGGCCGGTAGTTGCGCCGAACTCGTGACCTTGCTTGGCCAGGTGTGCACCGACTTCGTCGAACAGTTCAGTCGGGAATGGACCCGAACCTACGCGCGTGGTGTAAGCCTTGGTGATGCCCAGGATGTAGTCCAGGAACATCGGGCCAACGCCCGAACCGGTCGCAACGCCACCCGCGGTGGTGTTGGAACTGGTCACGTACGGGTAGGTACCGTGGTCGATGTCGAGCAACGAACCTTGGGCGCCTTCGAACATGATGTCTTTGCCAGCGCGACGCAGGTCGTGCAGCTCGGCAGTCACATCCAGCATCAGCGGCTTGAGCAGCTCGGCGTATTCCTTGCACTCAGCCAGGGTCTTTTCAAATTCGATGGCTGGCTCTTTGTAGTAACCGACCAGCATGAAGTTGTGGTAGTCCACCAACTCACGCAGCTTGTCTTCAAAGCGCGGCATGTTGAGCAGGTCGCCCACACGCAGGCCACGACGCGCAACCTTGTCTTCGTACGCCGGGCCGATGCCGCGACCGGTAGTACCGATCTTCAGCTCGCCACGGGCCTTTTCACGGGCCTGGTCCAGCGCAACGTGGAAGGACAGGATCAGCGGGCAGGACGGGCTGATACGCAGGCGCTCGCGCACCGGTACGCCTTTCTCTTCCAGCTTGGTGATCTCGCGCAGCAGGGCGTCAGGTGCGACCACCACGCCGTTGCCGATCAGGCACTGCACGCCTTCGCGCAGTACACCCGACGGGATCAGGTGCAAGACGGTTTTTTCGCCATCGATGACCAGGGTGTGGCCAGCGTTGTGGCCACCTTGGTAGCGCACTACGGCGGCAGCATGTTCGGTCAGCAGATCAACGATCTTGCCTTTGCCCTCATCACCCCATTGGGTGCCCAGGACTACGACATTCTTACCCATAACACTTGTCCTCATTCGCGCAAACTTGGTGCCGGCGATGGCCGGCAGGAAAACTCAAGAAGCCAGTGGCGATACTTGCCAAAGCCCGTTCTGCAGAATCAATTGCCGGTCGCAGTCCGCTTCACGGGCGGCGGCCAATGGCTGCCCAGGCAAGGCCTGGACAACACGCTGACCCTCACTGCGCAACTGGCAAACCTGCTGCCAGAGTGCTGCGTCCGTACTGTCGGGCATCCAGATGCCACCAGACGGCAGCTCGACCTCAGCACGCCCCAGGGTCACCAGGGTTTTCAAATCGGTGGAAAAGCCGGTGGCCGGACGCGCACGACCGAAGTCGGCGCCGATATCGTCGTAACGACCACCCTGGGCGATGGCTTGGCCAACACCCGGTACAAACACCGCGAACACCACACCCGTGTGGTAGTGGTAGCCACGCAACTCACCCAGGTCGAAATACAGCGGCAACTCGGGGAAGCGCGCCGACAACTGCTCGGCGATCGCAAACACATCATCCAGGGCAGCCAATACCGGCGCCGGCGCATTGGCCAGGCGCTCACGCGCCGCCGCCAGCACTTCACGGCCGCCGCACAGGTTGACCAGCGCGCGCAGCATGCCGGCCAAATCCGCAGGCACGCCTTCGGTCAGGGCGATGACTTCATCGATGGCCTTGCGTTGCAGGGCATCGAATAACTGTTGTTCCACTTCACCGGACAGACCGGCCGCACGGGCCAGGCCACGGTAGATACCGACGTGGCCGAGATCCATGTGGACATCCGGCACATCGGCCAGTTGCAGCATGGCCAGCATCAGGCTGATCACTTCGACGTCGCTGCTCGGGCTGGCATCGCCGTACAACTCGGCGCCCAACTGGATCGGGCTGCGCGAAGACGACAAGGCGCGCGGTTGAGCATGCAGCACGCTACCGGCGTAGCACAGGCGACTCGGACCTTCGCGACGCAGGGTGTGCGCATCGATGCGCGCCACTTGCGGCGTGATGTCGGCACGGAAACCCATTTGCCGACCCGACTGCGGGTCGATGACCTTGAAGGTGCGCAGATCCAGGTCCTGGCCCGCGCCGGTCAGCAGGGATTCCAGGTACTCGATATGGGGGGTCACGACGAACTCGTAACCCCAGCTCTGGAACAGATCCAACACCTGGCGACGCGCTACTTCAATGCGCGCAGCTTCTGGTGGCAGTACTTCTTCGATGCCATCTGGCAGCAGCCAGCGGTCTACCGTTGCCATTACGCCATTCCCCTATGATCCGGGCGGCCAGCCCTCGGCCGAGCCTTGAGTGAAGCAGAAAATACCCGGCCCCTGCATAAACAACGCGCAAGAACGACGTGACGAACGGCCTGCAAACGGCCTCGTCGGGCACTTTCCTCGAAAAACTGTGGCGTCTGCGCGGCCAAACAACAATCAAACATGCAGACGCAAAAAAGCCGGGAATTTCCCGGCTGCCGCATCATACACCCGTTTTCTGAAAGGATCACCCCGCCAGGCGTTTTAGCCGCCCGACGGAGTCACCCCTACAGAATCACCGGCTGGTTACTTGGACTTTTCCAGGTAGCGGAAGAAGTCGCTGCTTGGGTCCAGCACCATGACGTCGGTTTTGTTCGCGAAGCTTTCACGGTAGGCGCGCAGGCTACGGTAGAACGCGTAGAACTCCTGGTCCTGGCCGTAGGCCTTGGCGTAGATCGCCGCGGCTTGAGCATCACCATCACCACGTGCCTCTTCAGACTCGCGGTAGGCTTCGGCCAGCAGTACACGACGCTGACGGTCGGCATCCGCACGGATACCCTCAGCCAGCTCGTTACCCTTGGCGCGATGCTCACGCGCTTCACGCTCACGCTCGGTGCTCATACGCTCGAACACGCTGCGGTTCACTTCCTTCGGCAGGTCGATGGCCTTGACCCGCACATCGATCACTTCGATGCCCAGCTCTTTTTCCGCCATCGCGTTCAACGAACGCGTGATGTCAGCCATCAGCGCATCACGTTCACCGGATACCACCTCGTGCAGGGTGCGCTTACCAAACTGGTCACGCAGGCCCGATTCCAGACGACGCGACAAACGCTCGTCGGCAATCTGCTTGAGGCCGGAGGTCGCGGTGTAGAAGCGCTCGGCATCCTTGACGCGCCACTTGGCGTAGGCGTCAACCATCACAGCTTTCTTTTCCAGGGTCAGGAAGCGTTGTGTCGGTGCATCCAGGGTCATCAGGCGGCCGTCGAACTTGCGCACCTGGTTGACGTAGGGGACTTTCACATGCAGGCCCGGCTGGACATCCGCCTGGACCACGCGACCGAATTGCAGCAACACCGCGCGCTCGGTCTGAGACACGATATAGAAGCAGTTCCAGGCAGCGATGACCACGACGACGCCCACAATCAGGGCGGTCAGCGATTTATTGCTCATCAACGACTCTCCCTGGTACGTGTTTGCTGTTGCAGCAAGTCAGCGGCCGCACGGGCGCTCGCTTCGTTGGCAGCGGCATTGGAACCGGTGGACGGTGCGCTGGTGCTGCTACGACCACCTTCGATCATCTTGTCCAGCGGCAGGTACAGCAGGTTGTTCTGCCCACCTTTGCTGCCGGTCACGAGCACCTTGCTGGTGTTGCTGAAGACTTCCTGCATGGTGTCCAGGTACAGACGCTCGCGGGTCACTTCGGGGGCCTTGCGATACTCGGCGACCAGCTTGGTAAAGCGATCCGCCTCACCCTTGGCACGCGAGACCACTTCGTCGCGGTAACCGTTGGCATCCTCGAGGATACGCTGGGCCTGACCACGGGCTTCCGGCACGACGCCGTTGGCGTAGGTTTCAGCCTGGTTGCGCGAACGCTGCTCGTCTTCACGGGCGCGGATCACGTCGTCGAAGGCTTCCTGCACTTCACGCGGTGCTGCTGCGCTCTGTACGTTCACCTGGGTGACAGTGATACCGGTGCGATACGTGTCGAGGAAGCGTTGCAGGCGCTCCTTGATTTCGCTGGCCATCAATTCACGACCTTCGGTCAGCACCTGGTCCATGGCGGTGGAACCCACCACGTGGCGCAGGGCGCTTTCGGTCGCGTGTTGCAGGCTGATTTCCGGCTGATCAACGTTCAGCACGAAGTCCTGCAGGTTGCTGATCTTGTACTGCACGGTCAGCGGCACTTCGACGATGTTCTCGTCTTCGGTCAGCATCTGGCCCTGCTTGGTGTAGGCACGCTCACGCGTGACGTTCTCCATGTACTTCTTGTCGATCGGCGGGAAGTAGATGTTCAGGCCAGGGCCGACTGTCTCGTAGTACTTGCCGAAGCGCAGCACCACGGCCTGCTCCTGCTCGTCCACCACGTACACGGCGCTGTACAGCCATACGGCCGCCAGCACGACAAGACCCAGGCCCAGCAAGCCATAGCCACCGCCCTTGCTTGTGCGACCGCCGTCGTCACCACCACGTTTTTTTCCACCACCGAACAACCCATTCAGGCTTTCCTGCAGCTTTCGGAAGGCCTCGTCGAGATCTGGTGGCCCCTTGCGGTCGCCATTATTGCGGCGCTTACCACCCCAAGGATCCTGATTATTCGAGTTGCCACCCGGCTCATTCCAAGCCATAGCGCTCTCCATCTGATAAAGCAAAGACGCACCCACGGCGCGCCGACCAATGCTACAGAATGCCTGCTACTGCGGCACAACCGCTTTCGGAGGCTTTTATTGCAAAGTGTGTTGTTCGATGAACTCTGTCGGTACAACACCTTCCCGACTGACCAGCCGGTTCAGCTCCGAGCGCGGCAATCGAACGGCCAGCAAGCTGACACCTTCTTCGTCGTGTTCTTCTTTCTGTACCGCGCCCAACTCGAAAAACTGTGCACGCAGTCGAGCAAAACGCTGAGGCAAGCGCAAGGTGCCGACGAACAAATCGCTGCCGAGCAGTTCGGCAATCGCTTGTTCAAGCAACTCCAGCCCCGTGCCATCTCGCGCCGACAGCCAGACCCGCTGGGGTTTGCCATTCTCGTCGCGCTGGATTTGTGGCTCTACGCCTTCAAGCAAATCGAGTTTGTTATAGACCTCGAGGATCGGCAAGTCCTGGGCACCAATCTCGCCCAGCACCACCATCACCTGTTCAATCTGCAGCATGCGATCCGGTTCAGCCGCATCGATCACGTGCAACAACAGGTCGGAATTGCTCGACTCTTCGAGCGTAGACCGAAATGCCTCGACCAGCTTGTGGGGCAAGTGACGAATGAACCCCACGGTGTCGGCCAGGACAATCGGCCCCAGGTCGTCAAGGTCCAGACGGCGCAAGGTCGGGTCGAGGGTGGCGAACAGTTGGTCAGCGGCGTACACGTCCGACTTGGTCACGTTGTTGAACAGCGTGGATTTGCCGGCGTTGGTATAGCCCACCAGGGACACGGTAGGGATATCCGCGCGCGAACGGCCACGACGCGATTGCTCGCGCTGGCTGCGGACTTTCTCGAGACGCCCCTTGATCTGGCGCAGGCGTACCCGCAACAGGCGTCGGTCGGTTTCCAACTGGGTTTCACCCGGGCCACGCATGCCGATACCCCCCCCTTGACGCTCAAGGTGAGTCCAGCCACGCACCAGGCGGGTGCTCATGTGGTCAAGCTGGGCCAGTTCGACCTGGAGCTTGCCTTCATGGGTACGGGCGCGTTGGGCGAAAATATCGAGAATCAGACCGGTGCGGTCGATCACGCGACACTCGAAGACACGTTCGAGGTTACGTTCCTGACTGGGCGTGAGGGTGTGATTGAAGATCACCAGATCGGCTTCTTCGGCGTGAACCAGATCGCGCAACTCCTCGACCTTGCCGCTGCCAATCAGGAATTTGGCGGTTGGCCGATGACGCGGTACGTTAAAAAACGCAACGGTCTCGGCGCCGGCCGAATTTGCCAACTCCTGAAACTCCTGCGGATCTTCGCGCGCCTCAGGGTCCTGTCCATCCAAGTGAACGAGGATTACCCGTTCACCACCACCGTGGCGCTCAAAGAACAAAGGAGACTCCTATCAGGCGTTACCTGGCTCAGCGTCACCCTGTTCGTCACCCGCTGCGCTAGGCAGGCGGATCGGACGTACTGGCACTACTGTCGAGATAGCGTGTTTGTAAACCATCTGGCTGACGGTGTTCTTCAGCAGGATCACGAACTGGTCGAACGACTCGATCGTGCCTTGCAGCTTGATACCGTTGACCAGGTAGATGGAAACCCCCACTTTCTCTTTACGTAAAGTATTCAAGTAAGGGTCTTGTAGCGAATGCCCTTTTGACATGTGCCGCACTCCTTTAAGGATCAATAATAAAAATCGGAAAATAGATAGCTCATGGCCGTCACACCCCCAAGGATAGACGGCAATTGCAAGGACTCAGCTCAATATGGAGACCGTTCCCAAGTATTTCAAGGCGCGTGACAGATTGTCGCTGTCCAGGCTGTCCAACCAGTGCAAATCGCTCCAGCTGCGCAGCCAGGTGAACTGGCGCTTCGCCAATTGCCGCGTGGCAATGATGCCGCGCTCCTGCATTTCGGCTGACGTCAGCTTTCCATCCAGATGATCCCAGACTTGGCGGTAGCCTACAGCACGTATCGAAGGCAACCCCGGATGCAGGTCACCTCTGGAACGCAGTGCTACGACCTCCTCTACAAACCCCTGTTCCAACATAATTGTGAATCTTTGTGCAATTCGTTCATGCAGCACCTGGCGATTTGCCGGAGCGATGGCCAGATTCGCCACAGTATAGGGCAATTGTGACTGACCAGATGCGCCTGCATCAGCACTTTGCGCAGTTTGTTTCAGCCGATGTTCAGTCATGGTCTGGCCGCTGACCCTCCAGACTTCCAGCGCGCGAGTGAGCCGCTGGGGGTCATTCGGATGAATGCGCGCCGCCGACACCGGATCCACCGCCGCCAATTGGTCGTGCAGGGCTTGCCAGCCGTGGCGTGCAGCCTCGTCTTCAAGCTCGGCGCGGACCTGGGCGTCGGCGGGCGGCATATCGGCCAGGCCTTCCTGCAAAGCCTTGTAGTAGAGCATCGTACCGCCCACCAGCAGCGGAATATTGCCCCGCGCGGTGATCTCGGCCATGGCCGCCAGCGCGTCGGTACGGAAATCCGCCGCCGAATAGCTCATCGCCGGGTCAATAATGTCGATCAACCGATGCGGATACTGTGCCAACAGCGCCTTTGAAGGCTTGGCCGTACCAATGTCCATGTCCCGGTAAACCAGGGCAGAGTCGACACTGATCAGCTCGCACGGCAGCACCTTGGTCAGCTCGATGGCCAGGTCGGTCTTGCCGGCTGCAGTAGGACCCATCAGGAAGATGGCGGGGGGCAAGGCACTCATCAACGGCCGCGCAAGAACAGTTTGTCCAGGTCGTCCAGGCCCATTTGGGTCCAGGTCGGCCGGCCATGGTTGCATTGCCCGCTGCGCTCGGTGTTTTCCATGTCGCGCAGCAAACCGTTCATTTCCGGCAGGGCCAGGCGGCGATTGGCGCGGATGGCACCGTGGCAGGCCATGGTGCCAAGCAACTCGTTGATGTGCGCCTGGATGCGGTCGCTGGTGCCGTACTCCATCAGGTCAGCGAGTACGTCGGCAACCAGGCGATTGGCCTCGGCCTGCTTGAGCAGCGCGGGAATCTGGCGGATCGCCAGGGTTTCCGGGCCCAGGCGTTGCAGTTCGAAGCCCAGCTTCTGGAACACCGCGTGGTGCTCTTCGGCGCAATCGGCCTCGCGCTGGCTCACGGCCAGGGATTCCGGCACCAGCAACGGCTGGCCGCTGAGGCCTTCGCTGGCCATGGCGATTTTCAGGCGTTCGTACATGATCCGCTCGTGAGCGGCGTGCATGTCCACCAGCACCAGGCCATGGGCGTTTTCCGCGAGGATGTAGATACCCTTGAGCTGTGCCAATGCGTAGCCCAGCGGCGGGATATCTCCTCCGCCTTCCGGCAGGGCAACGGCGCCTGGCTCGGCACCCGGCAGCGGCGCGAAAAACTCGCGATAGGCCGCCTGTGCCTCGGCCACCGGCACCGCGGATTGCGGACGCGGCGTGTATTGATACTGATAACCCGCCCCCGACCCCGCGCCCGGCGCGGTGTAGCTCGGCTGCGGTTGCGACGATTGCAGCAGGTTGCCGGCCAGGCTCATCTCGCCCTGAGGGCCGAATTCCCCGGCTTCCGGTCCGCTGGGCCGTACTACAGCGGTCACAATTGGCGCGGACAGCTGGTCATCCGGGCGTACATCGCCCAAGGCGCGGTGCAGGGTGCCGTAGAGGAAGTCATGCACCATGCGCCCATCGCGAAAACGCACTTCGTGCTTGGTCGGGTGCACATTGACGTCGACCACCGACGGGTCGACCTCGAAAAACAGCACAAACGTCGGATGACGGCCGTTGAACAACACATCGCGATACGCCTGGCGCACCGCGTGAGCCACCAGCTTGTCGCGTACCGCGCGGCCGTTCACAAAGAAGTACTGCAAGTCCGCCTGGCTGCGGGAGAACGTCGGCAGACCGACCCAGCCCCACAGGCGCAAGCCATTGCGCTCGACTTCGATCGGCAGCGCCTGCTCCAGGAACCCGCCACCACACACCGCCGACACCCGCCGGGCGCGCGCGGCGTCGTCATTGGCTTCGTGCAGGCTGAGGATGGTCTTGCCGTTGTGACGCAAGTGGAACGCCACATCAAAACGCGCTAAAGCCAAGCGCTTGATGACTTCTTGCAGGTGATCGAATTCGGTTTTCTCGGCCTTGAGGAATTTGCGCCGCGCCGGGGTGTTGAAGAACAGGTCACGCACTTCCACCGAAGTGCCCACCGGGTGCGCAGCTGGCTGGACCCGCGGCGCCATGTCGCGGCCTTCGGTTTCAACTTGCCAGGCCTGCTCGGCGCCGCGCGTGCGTGAGGTCAGGGTCAGGCGGGCCACCGAGCTGATGGAAGCCAGGGCCTCACCCCGAAACCCCAGGCTCATGACTCGCTCGAGGTCTTCCAGGTCGCGGATCTTGCTGGTGGCGTGACGGGCCAGGGCCAGCGGCAGGTCATCCGAGGAGATGCCGCTGCCATCGTCACGCACGCGCAGCAGCTTGACGCCGCCCTGTTCCACGTCGACATCAATGCGCTTGGCGCCGGAGTCGATGCTGTTTTCCAGCAACTCCTTGATCACCGAGGCCGGGCGTTCAACCACCTCGCCCGCCGCAATCTGGTTGGCAAGGCGCGGACTGAGCAGCTCGATGCGCGAACCACTATTCAAGACTGATTCGCTCATTACTGTGCCGCCAGTTCAGTGCCGGGGATGGTCAACACCTGGCCGACTTTCAGCTCGTCGGTCTTCAGGTTGTTGGCGCTGCGCAAGGTCGCTGCCGACACCTGGAAGCGCACGGCCAGCATGGCCAGCGTATCGCCAGGCTGCACGCGATGATCACGCGGACCCTGGGCGATTTTCCCGGAGTCGCGCAGCCAGGCGATATACGTGCCCGGCGGCGGGTTCTGCTGGAAGAATTGGCGCACGCCGGCGCTGATCGAACGCGCCAGTGCCTGCTGGTGGCTGGCACTGGCCAGCTTCGACGCCTCGTTGGAGTTGGAGATAAACCCGGTTTCCACCAGGATTGACGGGATATCCGGCGACTTCAACACCATGAACCCGGCCTGTTCCACCCGCTGTTTGTGCAACGAGGTCACCCGGCCGATATTGCTCAAGACCTTCTGACCGACGTTCAGGCTGGAGGTCAGCGAGGCGGTCATCGACAGGTCGAGCAGCACGCCAGCGAGCATCTTGTCCTTGTCGTCGAGAGACACGTTGCCGGCCCCGCCGATCAAGTCGGAACGGTTTTCGCTGTCGGCCAGCCAACGCGCGGTCTCGGACGTAGCGCCGCGATCCGACAAGGCAAACACCGAGGCGCCGAAGGCCGCCGCTGAAGGGGCGGCGTCGGCGTGGATCGAGACGAACAGGTCGGCGCCCTTCTTGCGTGCGATTTCGGTACGGCCGCGCAACGGGATGAAGTAGTCGCCGGTACGGGTCAATTCAGCGCGATAGCCTTTCATGCCGTTGATCTGGCGCTGCAGCTCACGGGCGATGGCGAGTACCACGTCTTTTTCATGCTGGCCGCGCGAACCGGAAGCGCCCGGGTCTTCGCCGCCGTGGCCGGCGTCGATCACCACGATAATGTCACGCTTGCCAGCCGGGGCTGGCGGCGGTGGTGGCAGCTTGACCTGCGGTTGCGACGGGTTGACCGGCACTGCCGGCACCGTGGCCACGCTTGGCGTCGGCGCCGGTGGAGGCGCAGCATCGGCAGCGTTGTCGAACAGGTCGACCACCAGTCGGTTGCCGTACTGGGCATTCGGGGCCAGGGAGAAACTTTTAGGCGTCACGACTTTTTTCAGGTCGATGACCACGCGCAGGTCGGTCGGCGTGCGTTGTGCCGAGCGCATGGCGGTAATCGGGGTATTGGCGGTGGAGACTTTCAGCGGCGCGGCCAGGGTCGCTCCGTTGATATCGATCACCAGGCGATCAGGCGACGTCAGGGTAAAGACACTGTGCTGGACCGGGCCAGACAGGTCGAACACCAGTCGCGTGTTATCCGGCGCTCGCCACAGGCGCACACTTTTCACCTGTGAAGCCGCCAGAGCATTGACAGTCATTGCCGCAAGCAACACCCCTACGACACTAACCAACGCGCGAAAGCGCATACCTAACCCCATCAATTATTTGAATTCCAATGCCAAAGCGGCGCACCACGACTGGCCGCGCGCGCTCTGGGGCAACAACTTCAGCTGACGTCCATGCTCATGCGGCGTAATGGTAATGGTCAGGTCCGGCTTTGGCAAAAAGCCTGTGCCTTTATCTGGCCACTCGATCAGGCACAACGCATCTTCATCGAAGTAATCACGGATACCCATGTACTCCAGCTCTTCGGGGTCCACCAGGCGATAGAGGTCGAAGTGGAACGCGCGAATCGCGCCGATCTCGTAAGGCTCGACCAGGGTGAATGTCGGGCTCTTGACCGCGCCCGTGTGGCCCAGGCCACGAATAATCCCACGCGACAAGGTAGTCTTGCCCGCCCCCAGGTCGCCTTCGAGAAAGATCAACCCGGCCCCGGCCGTGACCTGGGCGATGCGCTGACCGAAAGCAACCATGGCCTCTTCATCGGCCAGGAAAAGGATTACTTCAGACACGGCGACTGTTCCTCCAGCAATTGACGAATGGCAGGGATCAGGTCACTGGCAGCCAGCCCCCGACCAAAGGTGCCCTGGCGATCCCCCGCCGTGGCATGCAGCCACACGGCCAGGCAGCTGGCTTCATAAGCCGGCATGCCCTGGGCCAGCAGAGCGCCGACCAGGCCAGCGAGTACATCCCCCAGGCCCGCCGTCGCCATGGCCGGGTGACCTTGATCGCAGCGCGACACACGCCCGTCCGGACTGGCGATCAAACTGCCAGCCCCCTTGAGGATAGCCACTGCATTGAATTTCTGGCTCAACGCGCGCGCCACCTTAAGACGATCGGCCTGAACCTCGGCTGTCGAAATGCCCATCAAGCGGGCCGCTTCGCCAGGGTGTGGAGTGATCACGCAGTTGACCGGCAGGCTAACGCTGCCGGTGGCCAGCTGATTGAGCGCATCGGCGTCCCAGACCTGCGGCAGCCGGGCATTCGCCGCGACTGACAACAGGCTTTTGCCCCAGGACGCCTCGCCCAGCCCCGGCCCAATGACGATCACCGAGATTTTTTCCAGCAAGCCCATCAATTGGTTGGCCGAACTGACGCCGACGGTCATGACTTCCGGCAAGCGGGCCAGTGCGGCGGGCACGTGCTCCAGGCGAGTCGCCAGGGACACCATGCCCGCGCCGCTGCGCAAGGCACTTTCGGCGCTCAGCAAGGCAGCGCCGCCAAAACCGCGGTCGCCACCGATCATCAGCAGGTGGCCGAACTGGCCTTTATGGGCGTCAGGGGAACGTGCAGCCAGTTGCGGCAATTGGCCGTGCAACAGCGGCTGAACGTCGGTTATTTCGTGTTTTGTCTGCGGCATGCGTCTTCAAGCTCCGATGTCTGGCAGAATTATACCCATCTAACCCGTGGTTTCCCGTGTCTCATGCCTGCTATTACCTCCGATCTGCCCGCCCTCGCCCAATCGATCAAAGACTGGGGCCGCGAGCTGGGCTTTCAACAAGTCGGCATCAGCGGCCTGGACCTGGCCGAGCATGAGCAGCACCTGCAACGCTGGCTCGACGCGGGCTATCACGGCGAGATGGAGTACATGGCCGCCCATGGCAGCAAACGCTCCCATCCCGATGAACTGGTGCCCGGCACCTTGCGCGTGGTGTCGCTGCGCATGGATTACCTGCCCGGCGACACCCAGATGGCGCAACTGCTGGCCAAGCCGGAAAAAGCCTACATCTCGCGCTACGCCCTGGGCCGCGACTACCACAAGCTGATCCGCAAACGCGTGCAGCAACTGGCCGACCGCATTCAGGCGCAGATCGGCCCGTTCGGCTTTCGCGCTTTTGTCGACAGCGCGCCGGTGCTGGAAAAAGCCATCGCCGAGAAGGCCGGCCTCGGCTGGATCGGCAAGAACACCCTGGTACTCAACCGCAAGGCCGGCAGCTATTTCTTCCTGAGCGAACTGTTTGTCGATCTGCCGCTCCCCGTGGACCCGCCGCACAGCACCGAACACTGCGGGCGCTGCACGGCGTGCCTGGACATCTGCCCCACCAATGCCTTCGTCGGGCCCTATGTGCTGGACGCCCGACGGTGCATTTCCTACCTGACCATCGAACTCAAGAGCGCGATCCCTGAGGACCTGCGCCCGCTGATCGGCAACCGGGTATTCGGCTGCGATGACTGTCAGATCGTTTGCCCGTGGAATCGTTTCGCCCGCTCCACCGCCGAAAGTGATTTCAAGCCACGGCACAACCTGGACAACGCCGAGCTGGCCGAGCTGTTTATGTGGGATGAAGATAAATTCCTCAGCAGCACCGAAGGCTCGCCGCTACGCCGCGCCGGTTACGAACGCTGGCTGCGCAACCTGGCCGTCGGCCTGGGCAACGCACCGTCGAGCATTCCGGTGCTGGAAGCCCTGAAGGCGCGCCGCGACTACCCCTCCGACCTGGTGCGCGAACACGTGGAATGGGCGCTCAAACAGCACGCCGAGCGCTAGTGCACGTCGTCGTTGTAGACGAACTTGGGCATTTCCCAGTGAAAACGGATCGCCAGCAGGCGCAATAGAAAGCCGCTGAACAGGGTCAGCAGAATCGCCTGCTCGCTCGGCAGCTCCAGGTAGAGGCAGAGCATGTAGAACCAGGCGGCGAGGAACGACACGCTGGCGTACAGCTCCCGGCGGAAGATCAGCGGGATGTCGTTGCAGAAGATATCCCGCAGGATGCCGCCGAACACGCCGGTGATCACCCCGCTGACCGACGCCACCAGCATGCCGTGGCCCATTTCCAGGGCGGTCATGCAGCCAATCAGGGTAAAGGCCACCAGGCCGACGGCATCCAGCGCCAGGAACAGCGAGCGCAGGTGGCGCATCAGCGGCGCGATAAAGATCGTCACCAGTGCGGCGACGGAGGTCAGCACCAGGTATTCGGGATGCTTGACCCAGGTCAGCGGATAGTGGCCGAGCAGCACATCGCGCACCGAGCCGCCGCCCAACGCCGTCACACATGCGATCAACACCACGCCAAACCAGTCCATGCCACGCCGACCGGCAGACAGCGCACCGGTCATGGCTTCGGCGGTGATGGCGATGAGGTAGAGCATCAGCAGCATGATGGCGATCCTTGCAGAGAGGCCGGCAGTCTAATCATTTGCTGATGGCACCAAAAGAGGGCGCGTGGCGAAAGACCGCGTCGCGCCCTTCGCGAGCAAGCCCGCTCCCACATTTAACCGAGTTCCACCTTTGGAATGCAGTCGAATGTGGGAGCGGGCTTGCTCGCGAAGGCGCCG